>JAFBAD010000207.1 GCA_019247975.1 Acidimicrobiia bacterium | reverse complement strand
ACCTGCGACTGGCCGCTCACCTCGCCGAGATGGCTGCGCTCGCCGCGCCGGACGACCCCGGGGTGCACGATGCGCGGGCCGAGGTCTACCGCCGGCGGGTCGCCGCCGAGCCATCGCTGATGGCCAAGGGCGTCTTCAGCTGGGCGGTCGCCGAATCGGAGGCGAAGGGGTCCGCTCCGGCCTGAACGCCTGGCTCAGCCGGTTTTTCTCAGGTTGGCGGTCTCCGCGCCGACAGAAACCTCGATGGTGTGGAGTCGCCGCCCGGCAGTCGAGGATCCGAAGCTCCGCCTCGACGCGCTTCCGTCCGACTTCGTCGTCACCCCGATCGGGGCGGCGCGGTTCGTCGTCGGACCGACCGGTGCGTACGTGGTGCTCGCGAACGACGGCACCACCGAGCGGCCGCGTGCCCTCGGTCGGTTGGCCGCGACGATCCGCTCGGTGCTCGCCGAGCGCATGGCCTGGGTGCCCTTCGTCCACCCGCTCCTGGTCGACTCCCGGTCGATCACCGTGGCCCAGGCGACCGTGGTGCCGCCCCACATGCTGGTCGACCTCATCACCGAGGGCCGCCAGACCCTGGAGCCCGAGACCTTCGACCGGATCCGGGCCCTGGTCACCGAGGGCGCCCTGGACGGCCTCGAGTCGGTCGCACCGCTCAACACCCCTGGTACGGACGTCGAAGCCGACTGAGACCGGTCCAGTCCCCGATTTCTGTCAGACGGGGTGCGTACGATCGTTCCGTGGCCTTCGAGCTCCCGTCACGGCTCTCCCCGTCGAAGATGTCGACGTTCAAGGACTGCGCGCTGTCCTTCCGCTTCTCGGCCATCGACCACCTGCCCGAGCCCCCCTCGGCGCCGGCGATGCGGGGCAGCCTGGTCCATGCCGCGCTCGAGCAGCTGTACGCGCTCCCCGCTCCTGAGCGCACGCTGCCGGCCGCGCTGTCGTGCCTGGCCGCCGCGGCGGACACGTTCTGCGAGCTTCCCGAGTACGCCGAGCTCGGTCTCGACGACGAGGAGGGCCAGGCCTTCCTCGACGAGGCGGAGCGCCTCGTGCGCAACGCGCTGATCCTCGAGGACCCCACCACCATCCACCCGATCGGCATCGAGCTCCGGCTCGAGGTCGAGGTGGAGGGCCTGCGCCTCATCGGCATCATCGACCGGCTCGAGCTCGATGCCGACGGGCGCCTCGTGGTCACCGACTACAAGACCGGCCGGGCGCCGTCGGAGAAGTTCGAGCAGGGCCGGCTCGGCGGCGTCCACTTCTACTCGTTGCTGTGCGAGGAGCTGTTCGGTCAGCGCCCTGCGAAGGTGCAGCTGCTCCACCTGGCCGAGCCCGTCACGATCACCTCCTACCCCACCGACCAGTCCACGCGTGGCCTCCGCCGCAAGGTCGGGGCCCTCTGGCAGGCCGTCGAGCTGGCCTGCGAGCGCGAGGACTTCCGTCCCAAGCCCGGTCCGCTGTGCTCCTGGTGCAGCTTCCAGGACCACTGCCCCGCGCAGGGCGGCGTGCTGCCGGCACCGCCGTCGATCATCCCGGTTGAACGCCCCGCCCTCGTCGCCGCCTCCTAGCCCGCTCGAGCACGCGGTCGGCCGGCTGGACGACGCGGTCGACCGCGCCTTCGACCGGTACCTGCGGGGCCGGCCGCTGGTCGACCGGGCGATGTACTCGATCACCGAGGTCGCCGACTTCAGCGTGCTGTGGCACCTCGTCAGCGCCGCTCGAGCCGCGCAGGGCGAGCGCAACCACGCGTCGTCGCTGCGGCTGAGCCTCGGGCTGATGGCGCAGGGCACGCTGGTCGACGGCCTGCTCAAGTCGCTCGTGAAGCGTGAGCGCCCGGTCCCGGAGTTCGAGCGGCCCCACAACCTGCGCATCCCGTTGACCACCAGCTTCCCGAGCGGCCACGCGAGCGCGGCGTTCTGCGCAGCCGGGCTGCTGAGCGAGGGCAGCCGCTTCGGGCCCGCCTGGTACGGGCTGGCCACCGTCGTCGCGGCCAGCCGGGTGCACGTGAAGATCCACCACGCGTCCGACGTCCTCGTCGGCGCGGCCGTCGGCGCCACCGTCGCCCAGGTGGTCAAGCGGGTCTGGCCCCTCCGCCGCAGGTAGGGGAACCCGGATCTGCTGGGTACGTTGCCATTCGTATGACGTCCTTCACAGTGACCTGGGATTACCGCTGTCCCTTCGCCCGCAACGCCCACGAGCACCTGCTCGCCGGCCTTGCCGGCGGAGCTGACTGGGACGTGACCTTCGCCCCCTTCTCGTTGGGCCAGGTCCACGTGCAGGAAGGCGAGCCGCCCATCTGGGACCGCCCGGCCGACGAGTCGGGGCTGCTCGCGCTGCAGGCCGGCACCACCGTGCGCGACCTGTTCCCGGATGCGTTCCGCGAGGTCCACAAGGCGCTGTTCGCGGCCCGCCACGACGAGGGTCTGGACCTGCGTCAGCGCGACGTCCTGCGCGACGTCATCGGCCGCTTCGACGTCGACCTGGACAAGGTGTTCTCGGTCATGGACGACGGCGGCGCGCTCGACGTGGTCCGCAAGGAGCACGAGGCGCTCGCGGGCGACCACGCGGTCTGGGGCGTCCCCACCTTCGTGATGGGTGACGAGGCGGTGTTCGTGCGGCTGATGGACCGGCCCGGCGACGACACCGAGCACGCGCGGCGAACCATCGACCGCGTCCTCGATCTGCTCGGCACGTTCCCCGAGCTCAACGAGTACAAGCACACGTCGCTCAAGCGCTGAACGCTCCGAGCCGCGAGACTCCGCCCATGTCCGACCCCGAGATGGGCCGCCACATGTCGGATGTCGAAGCGCTCATGTGGAACCTCGAGAAGGATCCGCACCTGAGCGCCGCGTTCGGCAACGTCACGCTGTTCGACCGACCGCCGGACCTCGACCGGCTGCGGGTCCGGATGCTCGAGGCGAGCGAGGTGTACCCGAGGCTGCGCCAGCGGGTCGCTCCGGTGCTCGGCCGGCTCGCCCCGCCCGAGTGGGTGGACGACGCCGACTTCGACATCGACTACCACCTGCGCCAGGTCGCACTCCCGGCGCCGGGCACCGAGCGGCAGCTGTTCGACCTGGCGGCCAAGCTCGCGGCGACGCCCTTCGATCGCACCCGCCCGCTCTGGGAGTTCACGGTCGTCGACGGCCTCGAAGGCGACCGGGCCGCGCTGATCCAGCGCATGCACCACACGCTCACCGACGGCGAGGGCGGCGTGCGCCTGTCGGTGCAGTTCATCGACCTCGAGCGCGATCCCGAGCCGCGGGGCGCGACCGACGGGGACGATGACCGGAGCGGACCGCCCCGAGGCCGTCCGCTGCCCGTACTCGCCCTCGAGGCCCTCGCCCACAACGTGCGCCGCCAGGCCGGAGCCGCCCGTCGGGCCGCGACCGGGGTGGCCGGCACGATCGCCGATCCCCGCCGCCTGGCTCGGGTCCCCGGCGACACGGTCGACGTGGTGCAGTCCCTCTCCCGGCAGGCAATGGTGTCGGGCGAGCGCCGCTCCCCGCTCTGGACCGAACGCTCCCTCTCGCGGCACTTCGACGTGCTGCGGGTGCCGCTCGACGACGCCAAGCGGGCGGCCAAGGCGCTGGGCGGCAGCGTGAACGACCTGTTCGTCGCCGGCGCGGCGGGCGGGGCCGGCGCCTACCACCGGGCGAAGGGCGCCCCCGTGGACGAGCTGCGCATCTCCATGCCCGTGAGCACCCGGTCCTCCGGGACCGCCGGCGGCAACGCGTTCACCCCCACGCGCGTGCTCGTGCCAACCGGGCCCGACCCGCGCGAGCGCTTCGTCGAGATCAACGCGCGCCTGTCGGTCACGAAGGAGGAACGTGCGCTCGGCTTCACCGAGATGCTCGCCGGCGTGTTCAACCTGCTGCCGACGTCGCTCCTGGTGCGGGTCACGAAGTCACAGGTCGAGACGGTCGACTTCACCACCTCGAACGTGCGTGGCGCGCCCTGGCCGCTCTACATCGCCGGTGCGCTCATCGAGGGGAACTTCCCGCTCGGTCCGGTGGCCGGCACCGCGTTCAACCTGACCACGCTGTCCTACAACGGCAGCCTCGACATGGGCCTGCACGTGGACCGCGCTGCGGTCAGCGAACCCGACCTGCTGCGGGCGTGCATCGAGGAGAGCTTCGGAGAGCTCCTCGCGTTCAGCTGATGCCGCTGGGCGTGGCGTCCTCGGCCGCAGCCATCAGGAGCAGGCGCAGATCGAGCAGCAGGTCCGCGACCTCGGAGGCGGAGATGAGCTCGCGACTCTGGACCGTCCCCAGCCCGCGGTCGATCACCACGAGAGCTTCGGTGATCACTTCGGTCTGTCGGGAATCGGTCATGGTCCCCCCAGCTCGGCGGCCGTGAGTCGTTTCGTGTGCGGTGCCGCCACCCTACCCACGGGCTGTGTCGGAAGTGCACCACCAATCGTGACGACCTTGTGAATTGAGCCATACAGCCCGAGCCGAACGACCCACGAGGAGAGCCGCTCGGCCCACCCACTAGGTTCGCTCGCCATGATCGAGCGGCTCGGGTTCACCTTCGCCAGCATCATGGGGCTCGGACCGGCGCTGGCGGTCGACACCGCGAAGCGGGCCGAGGAGCTCGGCTACCGCTCGTTCTGGACCGCGGAGACGACGGGCCCCGAAGCGTTCTCCGTGCTCGCCGCGGCCGGCGGCGCGGCACCGTCGCTCGATCTCGGCACCGGCGTGCTCGCGCTGCAGCTGCGCACGCCGATGGTCGTCGCGATGGCGGGCGCGACGCTCCAAGCGCTGCAGCCCGAGCGCGACGTGCTCCTCGGCGTCGGCATCTCGTCGCCGGTCGTCACGCAGCGCTGGCACGGCGTCGACTACGGCGACCGGCCGCTCGCTCGCGTGCGGGAGTACGTCCACCTGGTCAAGCTCTGCCTGTCGGGCGAACGGGTCGACTTCGCCGGTGACTTCTGGCAGGTCAAGGGGTTCCGGCTCGGCGTGCGCCTGGGCGAGAAGCGGCCGAAGGTCGTGGTCGGCGCGCTGAACCCCAAGATGCTCGCGCTGGCCGGCGAGGTCGCCGACGGTGTGCTCCTCAACTACCTCCCTGCGTCGCACGTGCCGTGGTCGGTCGAGCAGGTGCGCAGGGGCGGCGACGCGACGATCTACGCGTACGTCCACGCCGGCGTGTGCGAGCGCGAGCACGGCATCGACGCGGCGAGGCGCGACCTCTTCTCCTACGCGGTGGTCGACGCGTACGCAGCGAACTTCGAGCGGGCCGGCTACGGCGACGCGGTGGCCGAGGTGCGCGAGCGGCACGCGGCCGGTGATCGCGAGGGCGCGCTGGCTGCGGTCAGCGACGAGATGGTCGATGGCATCGACGTGATGGGTGACGCAGCGGCCGTGCAGGCGACGGTGCGGGCCTACGTCGACGGCGGGGTCGACGTGCCGATCCTCATGCCGATGCCGTGGGGACCCGACCGCCGGCAGGTCATCGAGGACACGATGGTCGCGTCCGCCGAGGCCTGACGCGCCGGCGGAAGACCTCTCGGAGCGGATCTACCATCGCTCGAGATGGAGCTCTCGGGGAAGGTCGTCATCGTCACGGGGGCCGCCCGCGGCATCGGGTACGCGCTGGCGGAGCGGTTCCTCGCCGAGGGCGCAACCGGCGTCACGGTGTGCGACCTCGATCCGTCCGACTGCCACGCCGCTGCGCAGCAACTGGGCGACCGGGCGTTCGACGTGGCCGCCGACGTCAGCGTGGAAGCGGAGGTGCAGGCGGCGGTCGAGCGGACCGAGGAGCGGTTCGGTCCGGTCGACCTGTTCGTGTCGAACGCGGGCATCGGCGCCAACCGGGGACTCGACGCGACCAACGACGAGTGGCAGCGCATCTGGGACGTCAACGTGATGCACCACGTGTACGCGGCCCGGGCGGTGCTGCCCTCGATGCTCGCCCGCGGAGAGGGCTACCTGCTGAACACCGCATCCGCGGCCGGCCTGCTCATCCAGATCGGCGATGCCGCGTACACCGCGACCAAGCACGCCGCGGTCGGGCTCGCCAAGTGGCTGTCGGTCACCTACGGCGACCGGGGCATCAAGGTCAGCTGCCTGTGCCCGCAGGGCGTCAACACCGAGATGCTGCGCGGTGCGCTCGGCCCGAGCGGCGTGGGCCGGTTTACGGCGATGCAGGGCGTGCTCGAGACGTCCGACGTGGCGCAGGCGGTCGTGGAAGGCATCGCGGCCGAGCGCTTCTTGATCCTCCCCCACCCCGAGGTGGCCGAGTACCAGCAGCGGCTGGCGTCGGACCCCGATCGGTGGATGGGCGGCATGCGCCGGCTGCAGGCCCGAGCGGCCGGGGACACCGCGCCGTGAACCTGCTCGACCTCGGTCTGCGGCCGGGTGAGAAGGCCCGCTTCCGGCGCCGGGGCAACGAGCGCTGGAAGGAGGCGACGATCGTGCGCCTCGAACGGGACGGTTCGATCGGCCTGCGCGACGAGAAGGGCGCGTCACGGGCGGTGCCGCTCGAGCTCGTCGAGGTGCGTGCGTTGGGTCCCCGCGGCGGTCGCGGCTGGGAACCGGTCGCGACGCGAGCGAACCGGGTCGAGCAGCTCGATCTCTTCTGAGGTGGACGGCTCGACGGTCGCCACCTACGAGCGGGCCGCCGCCGAGTACGCCGCCGCCCGCACCGCCTCCGCCGCCGACCGGGCCCGGCGCTTCGCCGCCGGCCTCTCGGCTGGTGGCCGCCGGCTCGACCTCGGGTGCGGTCCGGGCCTCTACCTGCCGCACCTCGGCCGGCCGATCGTCGCGGCCGACGCCGCGCTGGCGATGGTGCAGGCGGCGGTCGGTTCGCAGCCGGACGTGCCCGGGGTGCGTTGCGACCTCACCCGACTGCCGTTCCGGCGCGGGGCGTTCGCGGGTGTGTGGGCCTCGAAGGCGCACCAGCACGTCGAAGCCGACGCGCTTCCCGGCGCGCTGGGCGAGCTGCACCACGCCCTTCCGGTCGGCGGCCGGCTCGAGCTGACGGTGTTCGGCCACGACGGCGACGAGGACGTGCGTTCGATCGTGACGGGCGGCGACGACCAGTTCCCCGGACGGCTGTTCACACTGTGGCAAGGCGACGCGCTGCGCTGGTTGCTGGTCGGCGCGGGATTCGACGTCGAGCGGCTCAGCGTCGAGGAGGACCGGCCGCCGCGGTTCGAGGTGACCGCGGTGCGGGCTCGCACGCTCGCGGACACCGTCGCACCGGGCATGCGACTGCTCGTGTGCGGCTTGAACCCGAGCATCTACTCGGCCGACGCCGGCGTCGGCTATGCCCGGCCCGGCAACCGCTTCTGGCCCGCGCTCCGCCTCGCCGGCCTGAGCGAGGTCGACCGCGACGGGCACCGGCTCCTGCGCGAGGACCACATCGGCATCACCGATCTCGTGAAGCGTCCGACCGTCGCGGCCGCCGAGCTGCGGGCCGAGGAGTACCGCACCGGGCTGGCGCGAGTCGACCGGCTGTGCCGCCTGCTGCGTCCCGCAGCCGTCTGCTTCGTCGGCCTGGCCGGCTGGCGCGCTGCGGTCGACCGCCGCGCTGCGGTGGGCTGGCAGGACCGCCCGCTCGGCGACGACACGCCGGCGTACGTGATGCCGTCCACGTCGGGACTGAACGCCCGCACCCCGCTGACCGCGCTCGCCGACCACCTCGCCACCGCCGCCGCCGGCCCCTGAATCCGTTCTC
>JAFBAD010000194.1 GCA_019247975.1 Acidimicrobiia bacterium | reverse complement strand
CTCGAGCATCGCTTCGCGGAACGCCTTCGATCCGTTCGCGTTCGTGCGCTCGCCGATCATCAGGAACGACGTGTCCTGGTGGAGCGAGACCGGTGAGTAGATCGACGTGGCGGCCGGCTCGTGCGCAGGGGTGCGCGTGGCGGGGGTGAGGTCGCGCATCGCCGCCGCTACCGCGCCGATGTGCTCAGGCGTGGTGCCGCAGCAGCCACCCACCACCTGGACGCCGAGCTCGGTGACGAACTTCGTGTGGTACTCGACCAGCTGCTCGGGCGTGAGGTCGTAGTGCATCTTGCCGTCGACCACCGACGGCATGCCGGCGTTGGGAAGGCAGGCGATCGGCATGCGCGAGTGCTGCGACAGGTGGCGCAGGTGCTCGCTCATCTCGAATGGACCCGTCGCGCAGTTGATGCCGATGACGTCGATCTGCAGCGGGTCGATCGCGGCGAGCGCCGCGCCGATCTCGGTGCCGGGGAGCATGCGGCCGGTCACCTCGATCGTGACCTGCGCCTGGATCGGGATCTCGACGCCGGCCGCGGCCATCGCTCGACGCACGCCGATCACCGCGGCCTTGAGGCCGAGGAGGTCGAACTGCGTCTCGATGAGCATCACGTCGACCCCGCCGCCGGCGATGAGGCCGGCCGCCTGCGTCTCGTACGCGTCGCGCAGGTCGGCGAAGCGGATCTGCTGCAGCGAGGCGAACTTCGTGCCCGGACCGATCGAGCCGGCGACGAGGCCGCCGTGGCCGCTCGCGACCTCGTTGGCGATCCGTGCTGCAGCCTCGTTGATCTCGAAGGCCTTGTCCGCGATGTCGTACTCGGCGAGGGGCACCGCGAACGCGCCGAAGGTCGCGGTCTCGACGACGTCGGCGCCGACCTTGAAGAAGTCGTCGTGCAGCCGGGTGATGAGGTCGGGCCGGGTGAGGACCAACATCTCGTTGCAGCCCTCGAGGGCCGGTCCGCCGAAGTCGTCGGCGGTCAGGTCCAGCCGCTGCATGTAGGTGCCGAACGCGCCGTCGAACACCACGACCCGCTCGTCGACGAGGTCGAGGTAGCGACTGTTGGCCATCGGTCAAGGGTACGCGACGGTTCCGCCGATCCGGCAGCCCGAAATAGGCTCGCGGCGGCGTGAAGATCTACACGAAGAAGGGCGACGACGGGACCACCGGCCTCCTCTACGGCGGCCGCGTCCCGAAGGACGGTCTGCGGCCCGAGGCGTACGGAACGGTCGACGAGCTGCAGGCGTCGATCGGCCTCGCCCGAGCCGAGTGCGAGGAGGGTGGTGAGCTCGACATGCTCCTCGTCGGCCTCGAGCGCGACCTCTGGGTCCTGATGGCCGAGGTGGCCACCGACCCGGCGAACCACGCCAAGCTCACCGACGGCGCCTCCCGGGTGACCCCGGAGATGGTCGGCGCGCTCGAGGGCCACATCGACGCCGTGAACGAACGGTTCGCGATGCCGACCGAGTTCGTGGTCCCGGGCCAGAACCGCGTTGCCGCGCTGCTCGACGTCGGCCGCACGGTGGCCCGCCGCGCGGAGCGTCGGGTCATCGCCATCGGCGACCCGCCCGCGCAGGTGATCCCGTACCTCAACCGGCTCTCCGACCTGCTCTGGACGCTCGCTCGCTGGCAGGAGGGCGACTCGTTACCGTCGCGAGGCGCCTGACCGGGCCATCCGGAGGCGGGTGGTACCGTCGATGAAAGTTGCAGGGGGACTGCAGGAGTTGACATGAGCGACCAGATCGAGCAGTCCGACGGCGCCGACGCGGTGCCACCCGAGCGGCCGCGCCGTTCCAAGCTGGTGCGGCGGCTCCCGTTCGGGGTCTTCGCGGTCGTGGTGGCCGGCATCGGCCTGCTCGTCTGGCACCAGGCCTCCGGCGTCATCTCCAGCCGCAAGTACCGCCACATCACCTACACGGTCCCGATCGCGCCGAAGCTGACGGCGAAGAAGGGCGAGACCGTCTACCGCATCGATCCGACGCACTCCTCGCTCAGCTACTCGATCCAGGAGCACTTCACCGGTCGCAGCAGCGACACCACCGCGACCGGCGTGACGAACGGGATGGCCGGCGACATCGCCGTGGACGCGCAGCACGCGGCCGACGCACGGGTCGGCACGCTCGTCGCCAACGTCGAGCAGTTCCACTCGGACAACAACCTGCGCGACGCGCGGCTCCGGCAGGACTTCCTGCAGTCCCACGAGCATCCGCTGGCGAAGTTCAAGGTCCAGTCGCTGAGCGGCCTCCCCGGGCCCGCCGTGATGGGCAAGACGTACCGCTTCGTGATGAAGGGCACTGCGACCGTGCGCGGCGTGACCGCGCCGATCGACTGGTCCGGGACCGCGTCGATCGATCGTGCCGGGGTCCATGCAACGGCGGTCGCGCACACGAAGCTCTCCAACTTCGGCATCGGCCCGATCTCGCTCACGGGACTCGTGAAGTCCAAGGACGACGTCACGCTGACGATGCAGATCACCGCGCTCGACCCGACCAAGCACCAGATCCCGACGCAGATCGACGGGCCGGACGCCAAGGCGAAGACCGGTGGGCCTTCGTTCAAGAAGACGATCATGCCGATCCTCGAGTCGAGCTGCGCGTCGTGCCACAACAAGGGCCAGGTCGGTGCGCTCCACTGGCAGCTCGACACCGCGAAGGACGCGTCGCTCGTCGCCGACGGCATCGAGACCGTGACCCAGACCGGGTACATGCCGCCGTGGCCCGCATCGCATGTCGGCGTGCCGCTGAAGGACGAGCTGTCGCTCTCCAAGAAGCAGATCAGCGACCTCGCCGTGTGGGCGAAGGCCGACGGCCGGCTCGACGTCCCGGATTCCACGCCGATCCGTCCGAACAAGAAGGTCGCGAAGCAGACGCCTCGCGAGGACCAGAAGCTCTACATCCCGACCTACACGGGCTCGTTGGGCAAGTCGAACGACTACCGCTGCTTCGTCCTCCAGCCGAAGATCACGAAGACCAGCTACCTGACCGGCTACCAGTTCCTGCCGGATCAGGTCCCCGAGCTGCACCACGCCCAGGTGTTCCACATCAGCCAGGACCAGGTGCAGCAGGCGAAGCAGATCTCGGGCAAGGACGGCCGGCCCGGGTGGCAGTGCTACGGCACCGCGAACCTGCGCGGGCGTGGCCCCCAGGAGATCCCCGGCCGGCAGTTCCACCGCGACGTCGGCTTCGCCGGCCAGTCCCACCTCGTGGCCGGTTGGGTGCCGGGCCAGCTGCCGGTGATCTATCCCGAGCACGGCGGCGTCCTGCTCAACCCGGGCGACGCGCTCGTGCTGCAGATCCACTACCACTACGACGACGTGGTCACGCCCGACCACTCGGGTCTCGCGCTGCAGATCGATCCCTACAGCCCGGACATCAAGGCGGTCCGGGTGGTCAACCCGCTCGGTCCCGTCGAGATCCCGTGCGCGCCCGGCGCCAAGGAGGCGCTGTGCAACCGGGACGCGTCGGTCAAGCACACCCAGCAGCTCTACGGCACGAACGACGAGGCCGGTCTGCTCGCCCTGTGCGGCAAGACGCCCGAGATGCTCACGAAGAACTTCGACGGCGTGCACGCGAGCTCCAGCTGCAACCTCGTCGTGCCCGAGGACGGCACGATCATCGGCGTGTTCGGTCACGAGCACACGCTCGGGAGCACCTTCCGGATGACGCTCGACGCGGGCACGTCCAAGCAGAAGGTGCTGCTCGACATCCCGGACTGGGACTTCGACTGGCAGATGAACTACTCGCTCGAGACACCGATCCACGTCAAGGCGGGTGAGCCGCTCAAGCTCGACTGCACGTGGGACCGCTCGATCGATCCCAACCGGAAGCAGCGCTACATCACCTTCGCCGAGGACACCGAGAGCGAGATGTGCTTCGGCACGTACGCGCTCATCCCCGACGACCAGTGACGATCTCGTTCACCGCAGCCGCCAGCTCGAACGGTGCGGCGGTGCGGGTCGTGGGCGCGCGCGCCGATCGTCTGGACGAGGACCTCAGTCCGGACGATCGTGCTGCGCTCGACGCGCAGGGCTTCACCGGCGCACCCGGTGACGCCCGCCTGCTCGGCGACGACGACGGCCTGCGGGTGGTCGCCGGCGTCGGCAGGGCCGACGAGATCGATCGGCGTGCGCTGCACCGGGCCGGTGCCGCAGCGGCGCGCGCGGCCCGGCGCTGCCCGTCCGCGTCGGTCGAGGTGCTCCGGCTGCTCCCCGATGCCGGTGCGCCGGCCGCTGCGCAGGCGCTCGTCGAGGGGATGGCGGCCGGCACGTACCGCTTCACCCGCTACCGCGATCGTCGCGGTGATCAGCTGAGCGAGGTCACGGTCGTCGGCAAGGGCGGCCAGCGCCTGCAGAAGGCGGTGGAGCGAGGGGCCCGGGTGGCCGAGGCGGTCGAGCTGGCGCGCGACCTGGTGAACGAGCCGGGCGGATCGCTGACCGCGCCGGTGCTGGCCGAGCGGGTCGAGGAGATCGCCGACGGCGCCGGGCTGCGGGTGACGGTGCTCGACGAGAAGGGGGTCCGGGCCGAGCTCCTCGGCGGCCTGCTCGGGGTGAACCGTGGTTCCGACCAGCCGCCCCGCTTCGTGGAGCTGGCCTGGGAGCCCGAGCGTCCCCGCGGCTCGGTCGCGCTGGTCGGCAAGGGCATCACCTACGACGCCGGCGGTCTGTCGATCAAGACGTCCGAGGGCATGTCGTACATGAAGTGCGACATGGGCGGCGCGGCCGCGGTGATCGCGGCGATGTCGGCCGTGCCCGAGCTCGCCCCGCGCGTGAAGGTCACCGGCTACCTCCCGATGACCGACAACATGCTCGGCGGCGACGCGCAGCGGGTGGGCGACATCATCCGGTACAAGAACGGGACGACGGTCGAGGTGCTCAACACCGACGCCGAGGGCCGG
>JAFBAD010000127.1 GCA_019247975.1 Acidimicrobiia bacterium | reverse complement strand
AATCGCTCGCCGGTACGGTCACCTCATGGGTCTGCGCCTCGAACCGGTCGACGAGTACATGCACGAGCTGGGTCCCGAGCCCACGTTCAACGAGTCGATGTACTTCAACGTGTACGACCCGGCGGCCGAGCTCGGCGCCTTCTTCCGCGTCGGCAACCGGGCCAACGAGGGGCACGCCGAGATGACGGTGTGCGTCTACCTCCCCGACGGTCGCGTCGGCTTCATGTTCCAGCGGCCCGAGATCGCGAACAACGACGCGTTCGACGCGGGCGGTCTCCGCTTCGAGGTCGTCGAGCCGTTCGAGCAGCTGCGGGTCACCTACGAGGGCAAGCTGGTGATGCTCGACGACCCACTCGCGATGGCCGACCCACGCAGCGCGTTCCGCGACAACCCGTACCTGTCGTGCTCGGTGGCGCTCGAGTACACGCGCGTGAGCGACATGGTCGGCGGCGAGCCCGACGAGCCGCGCGAGAAGCCGGGCGAGGAGTTCGCGCGCGGCCACTACGAGCAGCTGGTCGGCGCGACCGGCACCATCCGCGTCGGCGAGGACACCTGGACGATCGACGGCGCCGGTCTCCGCGACCACTCGTGGGGACCGCGCACCTGGCAGGCGCCGTACTACTACCGCTGGCTCACCGCGAACGGCGGGCGGGACTGGGGCTTCATGTTGTCGCGCATCGCACGGCCCGACGGCCCGGGGACGCGAGGCGGCTTCGTCTGGGAGGACGGCAAGCTGCGCTTCTGCGACCACGCCGAGATCTCGACGACGTGGGAAGGCGAGGATCAGTACCACCGCGGGATCCGCTTCGAGCTGCGCGCCGGTGAGGACACCTGGAGCGGCACCGGCCGGGTGCTCAACCTCATCCCGCTGCGCAACCGCCGCGACGGTCGCATCACCCGCATCTCCGAGGGCATGACCGAATGGACCCTCGGCGACGGCCGGGTCGGCTACGGGTTGTCCGAGTACCTGGACCAGATCGTCGACGACCGTCCGGTAGGTGCGGCCGAATAGGGCCGGGTAGGGCCGATACTGGTTGCATGGCGGCAAACGCAGGGCGGCGCACCAAGATCATCGCTTCGATCGGCCCGGCCTGTGAGACCGAGGGCGCGATCAAGGACCTGGCGGTCGCGGGCATGGATGTCGCCCGCATCAACCTCTCGCACGGCACGCTCGACCACGGCATCGAGCTGTTCCGCCGCGTGCGGACGGTGGAGGCCTCCATCGGCCGGCCGATCGGCGTGCTGGTCGACCTGCCCGGGCCGAAGGTCCGCGCCGGTGAGATGCCCGACGAGGGCCTGCCGCTGATCGAAGGCTCGACGATCCGGCTCGTGCCCGGCTCCGGCCCGAGTGCGGGCTCGGTGGTGACGGTCAACCACGATGCCCTGCTCGTCGACCTGCACGCGGGTGACCGCGTGCTCTTCGGCGAGGGCTCCGTGATCGCGGAGGTCACCGACCGCACCGACGACGCGCTCCTCGCGACGATCACCCACGGCGGGCTCCTGCTCGGCCGGCCGGGGGTGCACATCCCGTCGGAGCGGCTGCGGCTGCCCACGCCGACCGCGCACGACCTCCACCTGCTCGATGCGTTCGTCGACGAAGGCGTCGACATGGTCGCGGTCAGCTTCGTGCGCTCCGCGCACGACATCCGCCGCGTCGGCACCGAGCCGCACCCGCGCGGTCCGCTGATCGTGGCGAAGATCGAGACGCGCGCGGCGGTCGAGAACCTCGACGGGATCATCGAGGCCTCGGGCGCGGTCATGGTGGCCCGTGGCGACCTCGGGGCCGAGCTGCCCATCGAGGAGCTCCCGCACATCCAGAAGCGGATCCTGCAGCGGTGCATCACGCTCGGCCGTCCGGCCATCACCGCCACGCAGATGCTCGAGTCGATGATCCACGCACCGGCGCCGACGCGGGCCGAGACGTCCGACGTCGCCAACGCGGTGTTCGACGGCTCGAGCGCGGTGATGCTCTCAGCCGAGACCGCGATCGGTCAGGACCCGACCAACGCCGTCGCCACGATGGCCCGCATCGCGGCGCGGGCCGACGCGGAGTTCGACTACGACGGCTGGCCGCACCGCGTGCACCGCATCTCCGGCGAGATGCGCCAGAGCATCGACGACACCGTCACCAACGGCATGACCGACGCCGCGTGGCGCGCGGCGTCGGAGACCAACGCGGCGGCGATCATCTGCGTGACCCGCACCGGGTTCACCGTGCGGTCGATCGCCCGCTTCCGGCCCAAGGCCAAGATCCTCGGCTTCACCACCGACGAGCGCGCCCTCCGGCAGCTCACCCTCAGCTGGGGCGCCATCCCCTACGAGCTGACCGGCGGCGGCGTGGGCGAGGCCCAGGTCGAGCGGGCCATCGAGCTCGCCCGCCTGCACGGCGAGATCCGCTCCGGCGACCTCGTCGCCGTCCTGTCCGGCTCGGCGTCCTACCCCGGCCAAGCCACCGACACCCTCCGCCTCATCCGCGTCTGAAGGCAATACCGGTCGGATTCCGACCGGTATTGCCTTCGGAGTGCGCTCAGCCCGGCGCGAAGGCGAAGAGCAGCCTTGCCCGGCAGGTCTCGGCGCCGTCGACGGTGGCGGTGGCGCGGCCCCAGCCGCCCCGGCGGGACAGGCGCTCGAGGTCGACCTGCAGCGTCAGCTCCTCACCTGGACGCACGACTCGGCGGAAGCGGACGTCCTCGACGCCGCCGAAGAGCGGCAGCCGGTCCCGGTTCTCCTCCAGCGCCAGGACCGCCACCGCCCCGGCCTGGGCCAGCGCCTCGAGCTGCAGGACCCCCGGGACCACGGGGTTGCCGGGGAAGTGGCCCGCGAACCAGGCCTCGTCGCCGGTGGTCCGCCAGCGGGCGACGACCGATGTGCCCGGTTCGCACGAATCCACCGCATCGACGAACCGGAAGGGTGGCCGGTGTGGCAGGAGACCCACCAGCTCGGCGCTCGAGAGAGGCGTCATGACCATGCGATGACAGCAGATCCGCCGGGAGGATGCGGGAGTTCTCACCCCCGACATCGGAAAGCTGGAAGTTACCGGTGGGTACCGGAAACCATTTGGGACAGCAGGTTGTCTCACCCTCCACTGCCCCGATCGAGAAGGAGAACCACGGTGCCCCCAGCCGTCGTGTTCCCAGCCGGTGGCGCGCTCCAGCGTGGCCACCACCCCGCCCACCAGGGTGACGACCTCCGTCTCGCCGAGCGCCTCGTCGTCGCCCCCGAGACCGGCTCGTTCCGGCCGTCGCCGCCCGAGACGGTCACCGCCGAGGGCGAGATCGTGCACGAGGGCCAGGTGATCGGCCTCGTCGAGGGGCCGGGCCATCAGATCGAGGTGCGCAGCTTCTGCACCGGCTTCCTCATGGGGATGCTGGTCGAGCCGGGCCAGCGGGTCCGCTCCGGCCAACCGGTGGCGTGGCTGCGCGTGCTCGGCGACGACGCATGAGCGTCACCACTGCGCCCGCCTCCACCGCACCGACCACCCACCTCCCGGCGACACTGCCGGCGCGCGTGCTCGGCTGGGGGATGTTCGTGCCCGAGCGGGTCGTGACCAACCACGACCTCGAGCAGACGCTCGACACCTCCGACGAGTGGATCGTCGAGCGCTCGGGCATTCGTGAGCGCCACCGGGTCGGACCGGACGACTCCACCGCGTCGATGGCCATCGAGGCGGGCCGGGCTGCGCTCGACAAGGCACGCGTGCCCGCCAGCCGGGTCGACCTCCTCGTGCTCGCGACCACGACCCCGGACCAGGTGACACCGGCGACCGCGGCGACGGTGCAGCACGCGCTCGGCACCCGCGGCGCCGCCTTCGACCTCAACGCCGCGTGCTCGGGCTTCGTGCACGCGTTCCACGTCGCCGCCGCCTGCCTGCGCACGCCGGGCATCGACCACGTGCTCGTCATCGGCGCCGACCGCTTCGCCTGCTACGCCGACCCGGCCGAGCGCACCACGGCCGTGCTGTTCGGCGACGGCGCCGGCGCGCTCCTCCTCGGTGCCGGCTCGGACGACCCCGCCGGTCCCGGTCTCATCGGCGTCGACCTGGGCGGTGACGGCAGCGCCGTCTCGTGCCTCGAGGTCCCGCCCGACCAGCCGTACCTCGTCATGGACGGGCGTGAGGTGTTCCGCCGGGCCACCCGAGGCATCGTCGAGTCCTGCACCGCGGCGCTCGAGCGGGCCGGCGCGACCGCAGCCGACGTCGACGTGTTCGTGCCGCACCAGGCCAACCTCCGCATCATCGAGGCCGCCGCCAACCGCGTCGGCGTGCCGATGGACCGGGTGGTCGTCGACATCGACCGCTACGGCAACACGTCGTCGGCGTCGATCCCGATCGCCATCAGCGAAGCGGCCCGTGACGGCCGCATCAAGCCTGGCTCGATCGTGCTGGCCTGCGGGATCGGTGCCGGCATGTCCTGGGCCAGCGCGCTGTTCCGGTGGGGCGCATGACCGATCAGGCCGCCTCGGCCCGCGTCGCGCTCGTCACCGGCGCGTCGCGCGGGATCGGGCGCGCCACCGCGATCGCGCTCGCCCAAGCCGGCCACCGCGTCGCGGTCGGTTGGCGCTCCGACGCCGATGCCGCCAAGGAGACGGTGGCCGCGATCGAAGCCGCGGCGGGCGAGGCCATCGCGGTGCAGTTCGACGTCGCGGACGCCGCGTCGGTCGATGCTGCGGTGAAGCAGGTCGAAGAAGCGTTCGGGCCGGTCGAGATCCTCGTCAGCAACGCGGGCGTGACCGACGACGGGCTGTTCGTGCGCATGGCCGAGGAGCGTTGGCGCAACGTCCTCGCCGCGAACCTCGACGGCGCCTTCCTGGTCACCAAGCGCGTGGTTCCCACCATGATGCGGGCGCGGTGGGGCAGGATCATCACCGTGTCCTCGGTCACCGCGTACATCGGTGGCGCCGGACAGGCGAACTACGCGGCCGCCAAGGCCGGACTCATCGGCCTCACCCGCTCGCTCGCCCGCGAGCTCGCTCCCCGGTCGATCACCTGCAACGTCGTCGCACCCGGCCCGATCGCCACCGACATGACCGCCGCGCTCAACGACGACCAGCGCGACCGCATGACCACCGCCGTCCCGCTCCAGCGGATGGGCACGCCCGACGAGGTCGCGGCCGTCATCACGTTCCTCGCCTCCGAGCCCGCCGGGTACGTCACCGGGGCCGTCGTCCCGGTCGACGGTGGCCTCGGCATGGGCAACTGATCCGTACAACCCCCTGAGAGAAAGAGACCCCCCATGGACCGTTCCGAGATCTTCGCCGCCGTCTCCGAGTCGGCCGTCGAGCTGCTCAAGGTCGATCCCTCGCAGGTCACCGAGGACGCCACCTTCGGCGACGACCTCGGCGCCGACAGCCTCGACCTCACCGAGCTCGTCATGGCCCTCGAGGACCGCTTCGACATCGAAGTGCCCGAGGACGACCTGGAGAACGTGCGGACGATCGGCAACGCCGTCGACCTCGTGCTCGCGAAGGTCACGGCCGGCGCAGGCGCGTGAAGGTCGCGATCACCGGGGTCGGCATCGCCTGCCCCGCCGGCCTCACCGTCGACGAAGCCTTCGACCGGGTCCTCGCAGCCCGTTCGGCGGCTGCTCCCATCGAAGGCTTCGACGCATCGTCGCTGCCGGTCGGCTTCGCGTGTGAGACACGAGGCGTCGACTTCGAGGCCCACGTGGGCGCGAAGGAGGTGCGTCGCATCGACCGCGCCGGGCTGCTCGGCGTCGCCGCAGCCGACGACGCGATCGCGTCGGCCGGCGAGCTGGGCACCGACCCGGCCCGTGTGTCGGTGATCGCGG
>JAFBAD010000259.1 GCA_019247975.1 Acidimicrobiia bacterium | reverse complement strand
GCATGACCTGGACCCGCCACCCGGCCCGACCCCGGCTCACCCAGTCGAGGGCGGCGATGCGGTGCGCGACGTGGAAGGGCTCGGTGTGGGTGGTCGTCACGGTGGGCACGAGCCCGATGCGCTCGGTCGCCGGCGCCACCCGACAGGCGACGAGCGACGCGTCGAGCCGGCCACGGACCTGGTCGGTGCGTTCGTCGGGCCGGAACGGATCGGCCGACTGCAGGGTGAACGCGTCCTCGAAGGTGACGATGTCGGCGCCCCCCCGTTCCGCGGTGAGGACGAGATCCACCCAGTAGCGCGGGTCGAACATCTGGGTCGGATGCGCTGACCGCTCGCGCCATGCCGTCGGGTGCCAGCCCGCGCCATCCAGGGCGATCGCGAGGTGCGGCGCCGATCTCATCAGGTTGTGGACGCTAGACCCGCGCCGCTAGAAACTTGATCAAGCCCATTGACTTTACCGAGAAAAGAAGCAGACGTGGCAACTCGAGTGCACTGGTTCCTCCCGACCGCCGGCGACGGCCGCGACGTCGTGGGGTTCGGCGCGGCGGCACGACGGCGCGCCGCTACCCCGCAGTACCTCGGTCAGGTGGCGCAAGCCGCAGAGGATCTCGGGTTCGCGGGCGTGCTCACACCGACCGGCACCTGGTGCGAGGACGCATGGCTGACGACCGCCGGTCTCGTTCCGGTGACGAACACGCTCCAGTTCCTCGTCGCGTTCCGTCCGGGCTTCGTCTCCCCCACGCTCGCCGCGCAGATGGCCGCGACGTTCCAACGCCAGTCCGGTGGCCGGCTGCTGCTCAACATCGTGACCGGAGGCGACGCCGAGGAGCAGCACCGCTTCGGCGACTGGCTCGACCACGACGAGCGCTACGACCGCACCGACGAGTTCCTCACCGTGCTACGGGGCGCCTGGGGCGAGCGCCCGTTCGACTTCACCGGTCGGCACTACATGGTCGAGGGCGCGACGGTGCTCGAGCGGCCGGACCCGATCCCCACCATCTACTTCGGCGGCGCGAGCGACGCGGCGCAGAGGGTCGCGGCCCGTCACGTCAACGTATACCTGATCTGGGGAGAGACGCCGACGGCGGCCGCCGAACAGATCGGCAAGGTCGCGGCGCTGGCCGCCGAGCACGGTCGCAGCATCCGCTTCGGCATCCGCCTACACGTCATCGCCCGCGACACGTCCAACGCCGCGTGGGCCGAAGCCGACCGCCTGCTGGACGCGATGGACCCGGCGCTGATCACCGCGGCGCAGGAGCGGTTGCGCCAGAGCGAGTCGGTCGGCCAGCAGCGGATGGCCGCGCTGCACGGCGGTTCGCGCGACGCGCTCGAGATCTCTCCGAACCTCTGGGCCGGTTACGGACTCGTCCGTTCTGGCGCCGGTACCGCGCTCGTCGGCAGCCATGACGAGATCGCCGATCGCATAGCGGAGTACCACGAGCTCGGCTTCGACGAGTTCATCCTGTCGGGCCAGCCGCACCTCGAAGAGGCGTACTGGTTCGGCGAGGGCGTCATCCCCCGCCTGCGCGAGCGCGGGCTCGTCGACCAGTTCTCGTCGCGCTCCGTCGCCGCTCCGGCCTAGGCGCCCGGTCAGCTCGAAGATGGGCGAGACCCAGCCCGTCGTGCTCGCCATCGTCGGCGCCGGGCCCACGGGCACGAGCCTGCTCGAGCGGCTCTTCGCCAACCTTCCGAGCCTCCTGCCCTCCGTGCCCGTGGTAGTGCACGTGATCGACCCGCACCCTCCGGGGGCCGGGCGGGTGTGGCGCACCGCGCAGTCGGCCCTGCTGCGCATGAACTCGATGGCCGAAGACGTGACGATGTTCGTCGACGACTCGGTCACCTGTGAGGGACCAGCCCAGCCTGGACCGACGCTCAGCGAGTGGATCGAGCTGGCCCGCCACGACGAGACGATCGGCGATGCGGACCTGGCGGAGGAGCTGCGCACCTCGACGCCCACCTCCTTCCCGACGCGGCACCTGCAGAGCGCCTACCTGTCGTGGGTGTACGAGAGGGTGCTTGCTGACGCACCTGCGACGGTGACCATCGAGGAGCACGACGCGAGCGCCGTCGGACTTGAGGATGCCGGAAGTGGAGCGCAGTGGGTCCACCTCGACGACGGCACCTCACTCGTGGCCGACGTAGTGGTACTGACCATCGGCCACCTCGACGTGAAGCCGAACCGGGACGAGCGCGAGCTCGGTTCCTTCGCCGCCCGCCACGGTCTGGCCTACGTACCGCCGGCGTACACCGCAGATGTCGACCTCGAGCACATTCCCGACGGCGCGGTTGTGGTCAGCCGGGGCATGGGGCTCGCGTTCGTCGACCTCGTCGTCCTGCTCACCGAAGGTCGAGGCGGGCGCTTCGTCGATGACGGCGACGACCTCCGCTACCTCCCGTCAGGTCGTGAGCCGAGGATCGTGTGCGGCTCCCGCCGTGGCGTGCCGTACCACTCGAAGATCGGGTATCCGCTCCGGGGGCCCCGACCCGAGCTCCCGAACGTGCTTCGCCCGGACGTCGTCGAGGCCGCGTTGGCCGACCGGAAGGTGCTCGACTTCCACCGCGACGTCTGGCCGCTGGTGGCCGCCGAGCTCACGCGTGCGCATTACCACGAGCTCTTCGTCGCACATTCGGACCGCGTCCGAGCCGGCTGGTCCGACGTCGAGCGTCACTTCGAGCGCTAC
>JAFBAD010000254.1 GCA_019247975.1 Acidimicrobiia bacterium | reverse complement strand
CGGTGGTCGCCTTCACGACGACAATGGCATCGTCGGGAGAGCACGGGTGCGCGTTCCACGATGCGTACGCCGACGCGACGCTCGCGTCGCCCTCGACGGGGATGACCGCGCCGTTCACCCCTGTCGCTCCCGCGAGCTGCGCGAGGTCGGTCATGACCGACGACGCGCTGGCTGTGCCGAACGTGTCGCCGAGACGCTTCTGGTTGACGAGGACGAGCGTGGCCAGGTTCGGCGGCAGCGTCACCAGGTTCGGCAGCGCGCCGGCGGTCCCCCCACTCCGGTCGTACGCCGGGCACGCCGGCGCGGTCGGCGTGGCGGTCGAGCGCACCCGGAGCACGTACGGCAACGTGCTCGTGGCGCCGTTGTAGCCCGACACCTGGATCAGGTCGGGATCGTCGGCGGAGGCGACCTCCTGGTCGCCCGTCGCGTTCGCGGAGCTGGCCACCACCGTCTGGCCGGGCAGCGTGGGCACGTCCTCGCCTCGCTCCGGTGGAGCCTCGGCGAGCGAGGAGAGCGGATCGGAGCCGGCGTCGTCGACCGGGGGCACCTGGGGACCGGTCGCCCGGCTCGGCTGCGCGCTCGGTGACCTCCCCGAAGCCGAATCGGTGGGCGGCCCGTAGAGGACGAGGTCGGCATCGCCCGCGAGGTGGCTCAACCGCACGGACACCTGGGTGTCGGCCGGCGCGTCGAAGCGGTAGAGGTCCACGTCGTCGGGCGCCGTGATGTACGAGAGGTAGAGCGTGTCACCGGTGACCGCGGTTGCCGAGCCGGGTGCGTCCGACGTGTCGGCGCCCGTCGTCACGGTGATCGGCACCGCGCTGCTGTTGCCCTCCCGGCTGCCGATCGTGACCGCCGCCGACGCAGCGAACGCGCCGGTGCTGAGCGACGGCCGCGCGGTGAACGAGAGCGTGTAGGTCTGGTTGGGCCGGACGCCGACGGCGTTCCAGGTGAGCTTCGTCGACGAGGCGCTGTACTGCGCAGCAGGGCGCCCGAGTGGGAGCTGCACGGTCGGGCTGAGCGACGCGGTCCCCGGCTCCAGCCGGAAGCCGGCCGGTAGGGCCACTGCGACGGTCGCGTCGTTCGCCCCGCCGCCGCCCACCGGCGTGAACGACACGTGGTAGTCGATCGTGGGGCCGTTGCCGTACTGCTGGATGCCGGCCGTGGTGAGGTCGAGGGTCTCCCAGGGGTAGTCGCTGCGTTCCAGCAGGCCGACCACGACGTCGTTGACGTTGACCGAGTCCGGGATCGCGTCGCCGAGCTGCTGCATGGTGAGCGAGCCGTACGCACCGTCGAGGTCGGCGAGCCGCTTGGCGGGGAACGCCGCGCCCGCGGTCACCGCGTCGCCCAGGGTCGTGCCGGTGCACGAGAAGTTGAACGAGCAGGCCACGATGCCCTGCAGCGAGCCGCCGTGACCGGCCTGCAGCGTGCTGAGCGGCAGCGCCGCGAGGGCGGACGAGCTCCTGGAGGCCGTCGTGAGGAGCTGCTCGCCGAGGTGGGTGACGCCGAGGCTGAGGTCGTCGACCCGGGCGGTGGCGATCGGCGCGTCGTGCGCGGCGAAGGCGTTCATGTTGAGGTGGACCGGGGGCCGTCGAAGCACCGGGTTCGCGTCGAGCACGGCCGCCGCCTGCGGGTCGAGGTCGAGCTCGAGCAGCGCGGTCTGGCCGTCCACGCCCAGGTCGCCGCAGCTTGAGCCGCTCACGTCGAAGAGCTCGGTGCACCAGCTCTTGCCGTCGTTGTACGAGAGGCTCGCCACCGGCGTCGCGCCGAGCTGGTAGCCGGCGGGGCTGATGCTCTTCATCACCGACGCGTCCGGATCGAGATCGCCGATCGCCAGGTGCTCGAGCGGCGCGTCGTCGGGCAGCGAGCCGTCGGAGAGGAGATCGAGGACGTCGCCGAAGGTGACCGACTGCAGGGGCTGCGTCGCGTACGGCGTGCCCGCCAGGAGGGCGGGCCAGCCGCCGTCGACGTCGACCGGGACCTCGCTGAGCGGTGCCCGCTTGGCGTTCGGCGCCCGCTTGGCGTTCGGTGCGATGTCGCTGAGCGGCGCCCGCTTCGCGTTCGGCGCCACGTCGGCAGCCGGAGCACGCTTCGCGTTCGGGGCCCGCTTCGCGTTCGGCGCGCTGGCGACGTCGAAGTCGAAGGACTTGATCGCCTCGGTCGGGATGTCGCTGATCTTCACCGACGTCGCGCCCGGCCCGGTCGAGCTGGTCGACGACGACATCGACACACTCACCGACGTCGGCGGCGACGACGCCACGGTCGTGAGGAAGATGTTGCCGCCGTTGTGCCCGCCGTTGAC
>JAFBAD010000044.1 GCA_019247975.1 Acidimicrobiia bacterium | reverse complement strand
GGGCTGCCGGGATCGGCCGACGAGGCGGCCGGTGGCGACGGCGCCGCGGCGCTGCTCATCGGGGACGAATCCGACGGGCCGCTCCTCGCCGAGCTGCTCGGCACCGGCTCGGCCACCGAGGAGTTCGTCGACCGCTGGCGCACGCCGGGCGACCGCCGCTCGAAGCAGTGGGAGGAGCGCTTCGGTGAGCTCCACTACGTCGCGCTGGGCCGCGCCGCGTGGGCCGAGGCGCTGAAGGCGGCCGGTGTGGAGGCAGCCGACGTCGGCGCGGTCGCGATCGCCGCGACCCACGCACGCGCGGTGCGGTCGCTGACCAAGTCGCTGGGCGTCGAGCCGACCGCGGTGGTCGACGACCTCACCGGCACGGTCGGCATGACGGGCGCCGCCCACCCGGGTCTGCTGCTGTCGGCGCTGCTCGAGGCGGCGAGGCCCGGCCAGGTGCTCGCGCTGGTCGTGCTGGCCGTCGGCGCCGACGTGCTCCTCTTCCGGGCGACCGATGCGGTCGCCGAGCGATCGGTCGACCGGCCGGTGCGGGACCAGGCGGCGGCCGGCGCCCCGATCCCGTACGGCACCTTCCTGCGCTGGCGGGGGATGCTCACCGCCGAGCCGCCCCGCCGGCCCGAGCCGGCCCGGGTCTCGGCCTCGGCGGCGGCCCGCAACGAGGAGTGGAAGTTCGGCTTCGTCGCCAGCCGCGACGAGGAGGGGGACGTGCAGCTGCCGCCCCGACCGGGCCCGGGGTCCGAGCCGCTCCCGATGGCCGACGCGGTCGGCACCGTCGTCACCTTCACCGTCGACAAGCTGGCGTGGTCGCCGAGCCCGCCGATCGTGTTCGCGGTCGTCGACTTCGACGGCGGCGGACGGCTGCCGGTCGAGCTCACGGACGTCGAAGCCGGTGACGTGAAGATCGGCGACCGCGTCGAGATGACGTTCCGCCGGCTCTCCACCGCCGACGGTCTGCACAACTACTTCTGGAAGGCCCGGCCGCTGCGGTCGGGCGCCGCGAGCTGACGGAGGCGACGTGGCTTCGCACGGGATCAAGGACCGGGTCGCGATCATCGGGATGGGCTGCACGCCCTTCGCCGAGCACTTCGACATGGGCGTCGACGAGCTGCTGCTCGGCGCGACCGGTGAGGCGTTCGCCGACGCCGGGGTGACCGCGAACGACGTCGACGCGTTCTGGCTCGGCACCGCGCAGTCGGGCATGAGCGGGATGGTGCTGTCGAAGCCGCTCGGCATCGGCGACAAGCCCGTGTCGCGGGTCGAGAACATGTGCGCCACCGGTTCGGAGGCGTTGCGCCAGGCTGCGTACGCAGTCGCGTCGGGCGCGTACGACGTGGCGATGGCGGTCGGCGTCGAGAAGGTGAAGGACTCCGGGTACCAGGGCCTCAACGCGTTCCCGATCCCGGCCGACGGCACGCAGCGCACCCTCACCGCAGCGGCGATGTTCTCGATGGTCGCACCGGCCTACGCGGAGCGCTACGGCGTCGACCGCGAGGAGCTGCGGCGGGTGCTCGCCCGCATCGCGTCGAAGAACCACTACAACGGCGCCCGCAACGCGCGTGCGCAGTTCCGCCGGGAGATGAGCGTCGAGCAGATCTGCGCGATGCCGCCGGTGGCCGGCGACCTCAGCGTGTTCGACTGCGCAGGCGTCGCCGACGGCTCGGCCGCTGCGATCGTCGTGCGGGCCGAGGACGCGCACCGCTACACCGACTCGCCGCTGTACGTGAAGGCGCTGTCGTTCGTCGCCGGTGACGGCAGCGGGCTCACCGACCCGTCCTACGACTACACGACCTTCCCGGAGATCGTCCGCTGCGCGGAGGATGCCTACATGCAGGCCGGCGTCACCGACCCGCGCGCGCAATTGGCGATGGCCGAGGTGCACGACTGCTTCACGCCGACCGAGCTCGTGCTGATGGAGGACCTCGGGTTCTCCGAGCGGGGCCAGGCCTGGAAGGACATCGAGGCCGGCGTGTTCGACCTCGCCGGCGAGCTGCCGGTGAACCCCGACGGCGGCCTCAAGAGCTTCGGGCACCCGGTGGGCGCGAGCGGCCTGCGCATGTTGTTCGAGGTGTGGCTCCAGCTGCGGGGCCAGGCGCCCGAGGAGCGCCGCATCTCGACCGTCGGCGACGGCCGCACCCTCGCCCTCACCCACAACCTCGGCGGTTACCCCGGCGAGATGGTCAGCTTCGTCGGCATCTGGGGCAGCGAACCGGGCTAGACCCGAACCTCGTAGTAGAGGTTCGGCGGCTCGCCGATGTCGTGCTGGGTGACGCGGGTGAAACCCGCGTCCTTGACCAGCGACTCGAGGTCGTGCGGCGGCAGCCCGAGCGTGCCGTAGCCCTCGGCGCCGGGCTCGCTCAGCGACGACTGCAGGCACGTGGTCACCGACATGCCGTACATGAGCGCGAGCAACGGGTTGTCCCGGTTCTCGCGGAACGATCCCTTCGAGCGGATCTCCTTGACCAGCCACGTGCCGTCGGCCGCGATCGCACCCCGGATGGCCTGCGCCGCGTCGTGCGGGCGCGGCATGTCGTGGAGGCAGTCGAAGGTGAGGACGAGGTCGAAGTGCGCCGTCTGGGGAAGGTCGTCCGCGTACGTCTCGTGGACCTGGACGTTGTCGAGGTCGTGCACCCGAACGCGCGCGTCGTGGCACGCGTGGTGCGACGGGTCGAAGCCGGCGAAGCGCGACTTCGGGAACGCACGGGCGAGCGCTTCGAGCGCGACGCCGCCTCCGCAACCGACGTCGGCAACGCGCGCGCCGGCTTCGAGCTTGTCGACCACGCCGTCGAGGAGCGGGAGGATCCGGGGGACCAGCGCGGTCCGCACCCACGGCCCGAGCGACCGTGCCGTCGAGTGCGCGCCGGCGGGCCCGAACGCGTCGTAGGGCAGGCCGATGCCCGTGCGGAACGACTGCTTCAGGCCCGTGAGCACGTCGGGGGAGAACGGCGCGTGGAACGCGCCGGCGGCGAACCACTCGCTGCCGGATTCGTCGGCCAGGACCGCCGCGGCGGCGTCGGTCAGCTCGAAGCGCTCACCCGCTTCGTCGGTGCCGACCAGCTCGGCGGCCGCGTTGCCGAGCAGCCACTCGCGCACGAGCCGCTCGGTCAGGTCGGTGCGGTCGGCGAGCTCGGCCGGCGTCAGCGGCCCGGCCCCCTGCATCGCGCGGTAGAGGCCGAGCTCGTCGCCGAGGTGGACGAGCACCGAGACCTGCTCGCCCATCTTGAAGTTCCACACCTTCAGCGCGACCGCGAGGACGTCGTCCAGTTCCGGTTCGGGCATCCGCCGAACGTACTCCCGCCGTTTCAGGGACGCCTTCCCGGCGATGGCCGGGACCAAGTCCCGGGAAGCGCCTACGCGGTGTCGGGCTCGCGGTCGAGGGTGGGGTCGGCGTCCTCGGGGGGCAGGTCCATGCCGCCGCGCTCGGCGCGGGCCGAGTCGACGAGGGCGATGCCGAACACCGCGATCGCGGTGGTGACGATCGCGCCGCCGACGCCGTAGATGCCCGACCCGACGAGGTAGGCGATCACGGTGACGGCCGGGCCGATGTAGAGCGTCCGCCGCGTCACGCCCTGGTAGAGCACCACCTGCAGGAGCTGCAGGGCGAGCACGATCGCCAGCAGCAGACCGGCGCGCCCGAAGCTCTCGAACCCCGCCTCGAGCATGATCGCCGGCAGTGCGCCGACGAAGATCCCGACGAACGGCACGAAGCTGAGGAGGCCGAGGAGGACCGCCAGCGGCGTCGGTGCGGGCACGTCGAACACCCGGAACAGCACCCACCCGAGCAGCCCGACGAAGAGGCTCTGGGCGAGCATCGTGTCGACGTAGGCCTGGCTCTTGGAGAACGCGTCGCCCACGACGCGCGCGAGGCCCTCGCGCCGCTCCTCGTCCTCGACCTGCTTGAGCGCGGCCGCGCCGAAGCGAGGTCCCCAGCCGAGGGCGAAGATCATCAGGATCGTCGTCACGAGGTAGGCACCGCCGCTGCCCACGGCGTTGCCCGCGACCCGCGACGACGGCTTCTTCAGCGTGTCGGCGACGTGCTGCGCGCGCTGTTCGAGCTCGAGGCCCTTCGCGGCCTTGCCGAAGCGGGGCGACTGCTCGATGTCGTGCGCCGCGTCCGGCAGCGCCTGCTTGAGCTTGTCGATGCTGTTGTCGAGGTCCTGGTACACCCCGCGGCCGACGAGACCGACCGCGACCAACAACGGGGCGAGCACGCACACGAGCGCCAGGCCGCGACGCATGTGACGGCTCATGAGCGACACGAGGGGCTCGATCGCCGCGGCCATTACCAGCGCGGCGATGGCCCAGCCGATGGGTCGGCGGGCCTCGACGAACACGTTGCGCAGTACGACGGCGACGACGATCGCGCCGAACACGAGCACGACGGTCGTGGGCGTGAGCACGAGCCGTGCGGTCGTTGGCCGCATCCGTCGCTCCGCAGCCACGGGAACCTACGGTACCGACGGTGTCCGATTGGACCGAGGATGAGCCCACCCAGACGCTGCGGGTCTCGCTCGATCCCCGTTCGGCGGTCGCGATCGTCGTCGGCGTCCTCAGCCTGCTCATCGTCTTCGCGCTCGGTCGGAGCACCGCGCGGGCGCTGACACTCACCGGTGTGGGCGTGCTCCTCGCCTTCGCCCTGGAACCGCTCGTGAAGGGGATGCAGCGTCGCCTCCACTGCTCACGCGCGGCCGCGGTCGCGATCGTCGGCATGGTGATGCTGGTCGCGTTCTCGGGGCTCGTCGTGCTCGTCGGTCCACCGGCGGTGCGCCAGGCCGAGCAGTTCGGCCAGCAGCTGCCGAAGACCGTCCGCGACCTCTACGACCTGCCGCTCGTCGGCGGCCGGCTCAGCGACGCCCAGGTCGCCGACAAGATCCAGGAGTGGGTGCACGACCTGCCCGGTCGGCTCGATGCGAACAGCGTGCGCAACGCGGCGGACAGCGTCGTGAACGGGTTCGCCACCGCCGCGACCGTGCTCCTCATCGCGGTGGTGGTGCTGCTCGACGGGGAGGTGCTCGTCCGGCGGTTGCGGCTCATCGTGCCGCTGCGCTTCCGTGAGCGGGCCGACAACGCGGGCCGCGTCTTCTACTCGGTGGTCGGCACCTATTTCGCAGGATCGCTCTTCGTCGCCCTGATCGCGGGGGTGTACGTGCTCACCGTCGGCCTCGTGCTGGGCGTCCCGCTCGCGCCGGTGGCGGCCGTCTGGTACTCGGTGGTCAGCCTCATCCCGCAGGTGGGCGGGTTCCTCGGCGTCTCGTTCTTCACGATCCTGGCGCTCTCGCAGGGCCTGCTGATCGGTCTGGTCGGCCTCGTGCTGCTCGTCCTCTACATGAACCTCGAGAACTACGTGATCAGCCCGGCCATCGTCGGCAAGTCGGTCAAC
>JAFBAD010000177.1 GCA_019247975.1 Acidimicrobiia bacterium | reverse complement strand
CACCCGCCGGACCCGCGGCGCGACCGTCGCCCTGGCCATCTGGTCGATCGGCTACTGGGCGGTCCGCCTGCCGTTGATCATGTCGCACGACCACCCGGCTGCGTTCAAGGGCGTGCACGCGGTGCTCGCGCTCGTGGCGGCCGGCCTCTCGGCGTGGACGCTCGCCGACCTCAGGTCCCCAGCGAGACGTCGAGCGAGAGCGTGAGGCAGCGGCAGCCGCCGCCCGCCTTCAGGAACTCGCTCACGTCGCACGTCACCACGTCGAAGCCCCAGCCCTCGAGGATGCGCCCGACCCGCACGGGCGTCGCCGGCATCACGACGGTCGAGCCGACCACCACCGAGTTCGCGCAGAACCCGAGCGTCTCCTCGTCGGTGAGCCACAGCGGCTCGGGCACGAGCGCCTCGACGACCTTGCGGCCGTAGGCGTCCCAACCCATCGGGGCGCACAGGGCCCGCCGGTCGTCGAGCGGGCAGAACGTGATGTCGACGTGGTACAGCCGCTCGTCGACCAGCTCGATCGCCCGCACCGGCGCGCCGGTGAGCCGTGACAGCGAGGTGGTCGCCGGCAGGTCCGAGCGGAACCGGTAGCCCGACAGGAGCCCGTTGCCGAAGGGCAGGGCGTCGCCGGCGCCCTCGTGGGCGAGCTCGACGGGCAGCCGGTCGACCTCGAAGCCCTGCGCCGCGAACCACGAGGCGAAGATCTCGGTCTCGGGCTGGCGCTCCGCGAAGCGGAAGTGCGAGGGGATGAACTGCGGGGCTGCGCCGGCTCGCCGGTTGACGATGCCGGCGTTCGCCGTGAACACCATGTCGGGGGCGATCGGGTCGGGTTCGACCACCTCGACGGTCGCGCCGGCCTGCCGCAGCGTGGCCACGAGGCCCTCCCACTGGGTCCGGGCCCGGTCGAGGTCGACCGCCACCTCGGCGTGCATCCACGGGTTGATCTCGTAGAGGACTCCGAAGTGGGTGGGCGGGCACATGAGGTAGCGGTGGCCCCACGTGAGCGCGGACATGGGCCCGACGGTAGAGCCAGGGGAGCGAAGAAGTCGGCCGATTCGGACGAGTCGGCACCATTGGCTCACCTTCGCCCATCTCGTGCCGATGGCCACCGATGACGCCGGCCGGAACGGGTGGTCAGCGGCTTGCCGCGCGCGGGCCCTCGACCTGGCTGCCGTGGTTCCTCCTGGCCCACGTCCCGGCGCTGGCGCTCATCGGGCTGGCCCGGGGTCGGAGCGTCGGTCACGTGCTGGTCGACCTCTCGACCGTCGCGATCTTCGCCGCCTTCGCGTTCTGGCCCGGCTTCAACGAGCGGTCGAAGTCGATCGCCGTGTCGATCGGGCTGATGGTGGCGGCCGAGGTCTTCGTCCACCTCAACGGCGGTCGCGTCGAGGCGCACTTCTACTTCTTCGTGCTGCTCGGGCTGCTCGCGCTCTACGACGACTGGGTGCCGTACGCGGCGGCGGCCAGCGCGGTCCTCGTGCTCCACGCGACCATCGGGATCGCCGCGCCCGACCAGGTCTTCGGCAAGACGCAGAGCAACCGCGAGGCGGTGACGCTCGCAATGGTGCACGGCATCTACGTCCTGGCGGCCAGCGCCGTGTACTTCACGGTCTGGCGGTGGCAGCAGACGCTGCGGACCGCCACCCAGCGCCAGATCGACGAGATGGACGAGCTCACGCGACTGGCCTTCGAGGCATCCGCGTCGGGACTGGCGGTCGTCTCCCTCGACGGCTCGATGATGCGCCTCAACGGAACGCTGTGCGAGCTCATCGGTGCGAGCGAAGCCGAGGTCGTCGGGCGGCACATCGTGGACATCGCCGGCTCCGACGAGATCCGGGACGTCTGGGCGATGATCCAGGCCTGGACGGTCGACGGGCGCGACAAGCTGGAGTTCCGCACCGAGTACGAGCGGCCCGACGGCGCGCACCTGTGGGGCCAGGTGACCATGGCGCTGGTCCGCGACCCTCACGGGCAGCCGCAGTACATCCTCGCCCAGGTCGACGACGTCACCGACGAGGTCGACAACGCCGCTCGGCTCGCGCACTCCGCGACCCACGACCCGCTCACCGACGCGGCCAACCGCTCGGCCTTGGAGGAGCGGCTCGAGCCGATGATCGCCGCCGCCAACCGGCGCGACGAGATCCTCGGTTGCCTCTTCATCGACCTCGACGACTTCAAGTCCGTCAACGACGACCACGGCCACGACGCGGGTGACGCGCTGCTGCGGGAGGTGGCCGACCGCATCCGCTCGTGCCTGCGGGTCGAGGACTTCGTCGCCCGCCTCGGTGGCGACGAGTTCGTCGTGCTCGCGTCGCTGGCCGACGGCGACGCGGTGGACCAGCTCGCATCACGGCTGATCGAGGTCATCTGCCAGTCGTTCGAGCACGACGGCAAGCGTCTGCGGGTGCGCTGCAGCATCGGCGTCGCGCTGCACGTCGACGCAGACCCGAGCCGGGCGAACGCGCTCGTGAAGGCGGCCGACCTCGCCATGTACCGGGCCAAGGCCGCCGGCCGCGGCACGTGGGTGCGCTACCGCCCGGGCGAGGAGTCGATGCCCGAGCCGTCGAACCGGCGGGCCGACGTCGAGTCCCGGTTCCGCAAGCTCCTCGACTCGACGACCGAGGCCGTTGCCATCCACTGCGAGGGCCAGATCGTCGCGGTGTCGAAGGCGCTCATGCGCACGATGGGAGCGGAGGACGAGTCGGAGGTCCTCGGTCGCGAGATCGACGAGTTCCTCACGCCCGATTCGCGAGCGGTGTCGGCCCGACGCCAGGCGAGGGTCGCCTCGGGCGACTGGCCCGATCCCGAGAACGTGCGGTTGGTGACCTTCCACGGCACGATCATCGACGTCGAGGTCTGGTCGCACCCCGTGATGTGGGGCACCCGCATCGCCAACCAGGTGCACCTGCGGGCGGTCGACTCGCCGCTGACCGAGATCGCGCGGATCGGCACCGAGCTCGTGGGCCCGCGCACCGAGGCCGTGATCGTGATGGATCTCGACCTGCGGGTCGTCGCCTGGAACCAGTACGCCACCGAGCTGCTCGGCTGGACTGCGGAGGAGGCGATCGGGCGGCGGATCGACGAGATCATCGGCGCGCCCGACGAAGCCGAGATCGACTCCATCGGGCGCGGTCTGTCCGAGGCGGGGGAGTGGGTCGGCGTGCAGCCGTCGCCGACCAAGGACGGCACGATCATCGACATCCACCTCCACACCCGCTACGTGCGCGACTGGCGCGGCAACGAGCTGGGCCTGGTCACCGTCGCGCACGGTGTGCTCCCCGGCGCCGAGGCGCCTGACGCGCTGATGGGCGACCTCACCCGTGCGATCGACGACGGCGAGCTGGTCGTCCACTACCAGCCCATCGTGCGCGCGGACGACGGCATCGTCGTGAAGGTCGAGGCGCTGGTCCGCTGGCAGCACCCCGAGCTCGGTCTGCTACCGCCGGCCCAGTTCATCCCGCTCGCCGAGGGCACGCCGCTGATGGGGCGCATCAGCCGGAGGGTGCTGGAGCTCGCCGCGCACCAGGTCGCGGACTGGCGCAAGGAGCTGCTGCCCGCGCTCGAGCTGACCGTCAACATCTCGGCGAACGATCTGGCCGACCCCCGTCTGGCGGACGACCTGTCGGCCGTGCTGCGCGAGAGCGGTCTGCCCGCAGCCGCGCTCTGGCTCGAGGTGACCGAGACCTCCGTGGCCGACGACCCGACCGGCGCGCTCGAGGGCCTGGCCCGGGTGCGCAAGCTCGGCTGCCGCACCGCGCTCGACGACTTCGGCACCGGCTTCGCCACGCTCGCGCAGCTCCACCTCTTCCCGGTCCAGGCGCTCAAGATCGACCGGCTCTTCGTCGCCGGCCTGACCGAGGACCCGGGTGACGCGGCGATCGTGCGCTCGGTGATCAACCTGGCCAGCGAGATCGGCATGACCGTGATCGCCGAGGGCGTCGAAACCGAGGAGCAGCGACGAGCCCTGCGGCTGCTCGGCTGCGACCTGTTGCAGGGCTACCTGCTCGGCGTGCCCTCACCGGCGGACCCGACCCCGCGGTGGGCGTTGCGCGCATCGGTCGAACAGGACCGGCTGGCGGCGCTGCGGTCGTGCCGCGTGCTCGACACCGATGCCGAGCCGACGTTCGACCGCATCGTCGACCTGGCGGCGCGCCTCTGTCGCAGCCCGATGGCGTACGTCTCGTTCATCGACGCCGACCGGGTGTGGCTCAAGGCGCGGGTGGGCATCGAGGTCGACGAGCTCGCCCGGACGTGGGCGTTCGCCGACCACGCACTCGACTCCTCCGAACCGCTCGTCGTGCCCGACACGCACCTCGACGACCGCTTCAAGTCGAACCCGCTGGTGACCGGTCCTCCGTGCGTCCGCGCCTATGCGGCGCTGCCACTGGTGCTCGACGACGGCTTCACCGTCGGCATGCTCTGCGTGCTCGACACCCAGCCCCGCCTCTACGGCCCGACCCAGCTGAGCGACCTGCAGACGCTGGCCGGTCAGGTGGTCGCCGAGCTCGGCGTGCGCCGCTCGATCGTCGAGCTCACGACCAAGACCGTCGTCGCCGCCGCGACCCAGGCGGCGCGCTAACCCAGCTCGTCCGCGAGCTGGCGGACGAAGAGCCCGACGTCGGTGACGATGCCGTGGGCCTGGTGGCTGCCGCGGTCTGCCAGCTTGGTGACGACCGCCTGGTTGATGTCCGCGCAGAAGGTCTCGACGCCGGCCGGGAGGATGTTGCCGGTCGCGATCGCGTGGAGGGTCGTCGCGAGCATGAGGGCGACGGCGACGCCGGGCACGAGCTCGCGCATGCGGTCGGCCGCCTCCACGACGTTCGCCATGGTGTCGGGGAGCGGACCGTCGTCGCGGATGGAACCTCCGAGCACGAACGGCACGCCGGCCCGCACGCACTCGTACATCACCCCGCCGGTGACGAAGCCGGCCTCGATCGAAGCCGCGATCGAACCGTGCCGGCGCACCTCGTTGATCACCCGCATGTGGTTGCTGTGGCCGCCCTCGGTCGGCGCGCCCTCGGCGACCGAGACGCCGAGCGACGTGCCGAGCACGTTCGACTCCATGTCGTGGGTCGCGAAGCCGTTGCCGGCGAAGAGCGCCTGGATCCACCCACCGCGGACCAGGCGGGCGACGTCGGGACCGCCGCCGGTGTGGATCACCGCAGGGCCGCACACCGCGAGCACCGACGAGCCGGCTTCCCGCGCCGCCCGCACCTTGTCGGCGACCTGGCGCACCTGCAGGCCCTTCGGCTTCTCCGAGCTGACCTCGGAGTCCATGAACTCGAACGCGCTCAGCCCGCGCGACGGCTGGGGCGCCTGCACGCGGACGCCCTGGTTGCCGACGACGATGCGATCGCCGACCCGGACGCGGTGCATCGGCAGCGTGCGCACCGTCCTGTCCGAGCTGTCGGGGCCGTCGACCGTCACGACGAGGCCGCAGTCCATCTCCGGGTGCTCGACCGGCACCCAGTGGCCGTCGAGGCGCACCTCCGCGGGCAGGTTGGTGGTCGAGTAGAAGCCGGCGGGCAGCACGCCGTCGAGGTCCGCCGCGACGAGCTCGGCGTCCTCTGCGCCGACCGGGTTGACCCCGTGCACCTGCAGCTGCTCGGCCAGCCGGCCGATCGTCGCGTCGTCGACCGCGGTGATCTCGATGACCGCGCGGCTGGTGTCGGTGGAGGTCTTGCCGATGTCGACCTCGAGGAGGCGGTAGTCGGCCGCTGCGTCGAGGATCAGGTCGAGCACCTTGGCGAGGATGAGCGAGTCGACGATGTGCCCCTCGACCTCGAAGGTCTCGACCGCTGGCACGACGTCAGTCTGCCCGCCTAGCTTCACCCCGATGGGTCAACCGGTGGTCGTCGCGGAGCAGCCGTCACGGTCGAACCGCGGCGTCGTACGCTTCGAGACGAACCGGCCGCTCACCGGCATGGGCCACGAGCGGTACCCGAACCGCGAGTCGGCCACCGGTGTCCGACCGCCCGACGAGCTGGCTCGCCGCCTGTTCGACCACGGCGGGGTGGACCGGGTCCACATGAACGGCAACATCGTCACCGTCGACCTCCTGCGCGGGTACACGTCCGAGGGCCTGCGCGAGATCATCGAGGACCTGTTCCTGTACTACCGGGAGCCCACCGGCGATGCCGCCGAGGACACCGAGGTCGGTGGCGGCGCGCTCGCCGAGTCCGGCGCGGTCGTCGTCGAAGGCGCTGAGCCTGCGGCCGAAGAGGTGCCCGAAGCCGCTTCGTAGCTCCGGTTGCGAGCACCGAACAGGTGTTCGATACTGGGCAGGTGCGTGAGTTGGAGCTGCTCGGGCGCCGGGTCAGCCCGGCGTCCCTGGCCGGTGAGCACCTGTTGCCCGTGGCCCCCGCGCTGGCCCGGCTGACCCCTCGTGGCGGCCTCCAGCGGGGGTCGGTGGTGGCGGTGCAGGGCCCGGGGGCGACGAGCCTGGCGCTGGGGCTGATCGCCGGTCCCTCGGCGGCGGGGTCGTGGGTCGTCGGGGTGGGCACGCCCGAGGTCGGGCTCCTCGCCGCGGCCGAGCTGGGCGTCGACCTCGAGCGGCTGGTCATGGTCGACGCGCCGCCCCGGGACCAGTGGGCCACGGTCGTCGCCGCGGTGGCCGACGCCTTCGACGTCGTGGTGGTCCGCCACCGCTCGCCGGTGAAGCCGGGCGACGCCAGACGGCTCACGGCGCGGGTGCGCGAGCGGGGCGGGATCCTCGTGCAGCTCCCCGGCCGGTCCCGCGCCTGGCCCGACGCGCCCGACCTCGCCCTCACGCTCTCCGATCCGGTCTGGCGGGGGGTGGCGGCCGACGCCCCCGGCGCCGGCCGGCTCCGCGCCCGGCTGGTGCAGGTGACCGTCGACGGCCGCCGGGCCGCGGCCCGCGGCCGCACCGCTTCGCTGTGGCTGCCCGGCCCCGACGGCGAGATCGCCCTGGCGCGGGACTTTCCGGGACTTGGGGCCGGCCATGGCAGGCCTGAAGTCCCGGAAACGGTGCTGGGGCAGGTCGGGTGACCGAGCGGGCCGAGCGGACGCTCGTGGCCTGGTGCCCCGACTGGCCGGTGGTGGCGGCCGGGGTGCCGCTCGACCAGCCGGCCATCGTGGTGCACGCCAACCGGGTGGTGGCCTGCTCGCCGGCGGCCCGGGAGGAAGGGGTGGTGGAAGGGCTGCGCCGGCGTGAGGCGCAGGGCCGTTGCCCGCAGGCCGAGCTGCTGGCGCACGACCCGGCCCGCGACGCCCGCGCCTTCGAGCCCGCGGTCGCGTCGCTCGACGTGCTGTGCCCGCGCGTCGAGATCACCCGGCCCGGTTCGTGCGCGCTCGCCACGAGGGGTCCCTCCCGCTACCACGGCGGCGACGAGGCGCTGGCCGAGAAGGTCGGCGCGGTGCTCGCCGGCGTTCTGAAGGACGGGCCTGGTGCGCAGCACCAGGCCCGTCCTTCAGAATCGGTCGTGCGGGTCGGGATCGCCGACGGGATGCTGGCGGCGACCGCGGCGGCCCGGAAGGCACGGCCCGACGCGCCGGTGGTCGTGCCGCCCGGCGCGAGCGGTCCGTTCCTCGCGCCGTGGCCGGTCACCGTGCTGGTCGAGGCGGCCATCGCCGAGGTGGCCGGCCTGCCCGACGACCGCATCAGCGAGATCGCCGACGTGCTCCGCCAGCTCGGGCTGCGGACCTTCGGCGCGCTGGCCGAGGTCCCGGCCGCCGACGTCCTCGCCCGCTTCGGCCGCGAGGGTGCGGCGCTGCACCGCCTCGCCCGTGGTCTCGACGCCCGCCCGCTCGCCGCCCGCCACCCCGCGCCGGACCTGGCCGCCACCGTCGAGCTCGATCCGCCGGTCGAGCGGGTCGACACCGCCGCGTTCGTGGCCGTCGGTCTGGCCGACGAGCTGCACCGCACGCTCGGGAGCCGGGGGCTCGCCTGCACCCGGGTCGCGGTGGTTGCCGAGACCGAGCACGGCGAGTCGCTCGAGCGGTGCTGGCGCCACGAAGGGACCCTCGGCGCGGCGGCGGTGGCCGAGCGGGTGCGCTGGCAGCTCGACGGGTGGCTGTCGGGATCGGCGGCGACCCGGCCGACCGCGGGGATCACGCAGCTCACGCTGCGCCCCGAGGAGGTGGTGGCGGCCCGCGGCCGGCAGCTCGGCTTCTGGGGCGGTGAGACCCTGCTCGACGAGCGGGCCGGACGTGCGCTGGCCCGGGTCGCCGGTCTGCTCGGCGCCGAGGCGGTGCGGGTGCCCGAGCTCCGCGGCGGGCGGGGTCCGGGCGAGCAGCTCACGATGGTGCCGTCGATGGCGGTCGACCTGGTGGAGAGCCGTCCTGCGGCCCGGCCCGGCTGGGTCACCGAACCGTGGCCGGGACGCCTGCCCGCGCCCGCGCCGGCGCTCGTGCACGCGGAGCCGGTCACCGTCGAGCTGCTCGACGCGGCCGGTGGGCCGGTCGGGGTGAGCGGCCGCGGTGACATCACGGCCGGTCCCGATCTGCTGGTCACCGTCGCCGGCTCCCAGCGGATCGCCGCGTGGGCCGGGCCCTGGCCGGCCGACGAGCGGTGGTGGGATCCGGACGGCCACCGTCGCCGCGCCCGCCTGCAGGTCGTGACCGGCGACGGCGCCGCGCACCTTCTCGCCCTCGAAGGCGGCCGCTGGCACATCGAAGCCACCTACGACTGACCAGCAAGCGATTGCGCAAGAGCGCGATCGGTGGTCGCCGCCGTGGCCTGGTCATCGCCTGCGTCGGCGGCGTCCTCGTTGACGGTGACCCCGAACGCTGACCTCAACGAGAACCAACTCGTCACCATCGACGGACGCGGCTGGCCGGCCAACACCAGTATCGGCTACTGCCAATCCGTACCGGACTCCACGCCGTCGCGGAGCGACTGCGTCGGCGGGTCCGGCCTCGTCACCTCCTCCTCGACGGGCTCCCTTCTCAGGGACCCTCAACGTCACCCGGAGAGGATCCAACGCCGAGCGCGGCCAGGTCGACTGCGCGGTCGTGCAGTGCGCTATCTCGGCCGCGGTGTTCAGCGACATCGCCAACACCGTCAGGTCGGTCGACATCTCGTTCAACCCGGCGCAGATCGATGTCCGCGTCAAGCAACGTTCCACCGGTGCGATCTCCGGCGACAACGTCTACAACTCGATCACGCAGACCATCCACCGCTCCTTCGCGCCCGCCACATCGTTCGTGTTCGCGATGCAGGTGCAGCACGCGGGCGTACGGATCCGCAACCTCGCACCCGGGCAGATCAAGGGACTAGCGGTGAAGGTCAGCGTCACATCAGCTGCAGTCAAGGGCGAGAGGTCGACCTTCAGGTTGACGGCCACGTCGGGTGCCGGCGGTGGGTCCGACTTCGCCGAGATCCAGGCGGCCGCCCGGGTCCCCTGAGCCGGTTCAGTCGCTGCGGCGGGTGAGAGCGAGGCGCAGCCCGAGCCCGATCATCACCGTCCCGCCAGTGGCGCCGAGCCGACCGATGCGCTTCGGTCGGCTGGCGAACCACTGGCGGGCGGTGCCGCTCATGAGGCCCCACGTGCTGTCGGACACGAGCGCGATGGCCACGAAGATGAGGCCGAGCACAGCCATCTGCACGCCGGCCGGTGCGCCGTCCTTGTCGATGAACTGCGGCAGGATCGCCGCGAAGAACACGATGACCTTCGGGTTGGCGACGCCGACCACGAACCCGTCCCGCATCACCCGCCATGGCGGCCGCGGCACAACTGCGGCGTCGGCGACGAACGACGAGTCGTGGCGGTGGCGGATCGCCTGCACCCCGAGGAACACGAGGTACGCCGCGCCGACCAGCTTCACGACGTCGTAGATGACGATCGAGCGCTGCACCACCGCACCGAGCCCGAGGGCGACGAAGAGCACCTGCGTGTAGGCGCCGGCTGCGTTGCCGACGACGGTGAGGAGCGCCGCCCGCCGGCCGAGCGCCAGCGCTCGGCTGACAACGAACAGTACGCTCGGACCGGGCACGACGATCAACGCGAATGCCGCCGCGCTGAACGCGAGCAGCGTGGACGAGGACGGCACGCCTGGACGTTAGGGGCGGCGCGCTCCCGCCGCCTGAGCGAAATGCGTCAGGCTGGGCGGATGGGTCGCCGGATCGCCATCGTCTCGCTCCTCGCAGCCGTCGGCGTCGCCGGGTGCGGCATCGACCAGGGCAAGCTCGAGACCGCATCGGACGCGGCGGGCCGCACCACGACGACCACCACCGTGCCGATCGGGACCACCGTGCCGCACCACACCACGGAGCCGAGCCAGCGGACGTCGGCGGACGACCTGTTGCTCGACGCGACCGACCTCGGCACCGACTGGACCGCGGGTGGCACCGGTATCGATGTGCCGCTCCCGGCGTGCGCGGAGACGACCACCGGTGCCGGCCCGGTGGACGAGGCCCAGCAGACCCTCGTCGGCAGCGCGATGGGTGCGGCGCTCTTGCAACGGGCCGCCGTCTACGGCTCGGAGGAGCAGGCGCACCAGGCCGTCGCGCAGTTCCGCAGCGGTCTCGAGGCGTGCGAGAACGGGATCGTCCACGTCGACGACCTGTCGGTGCCGCGGGTCGGCGACGAGGTCGAGGCGTTCCGGCTCAAGCTCGGCGGCACCACGGTCGGCGTCCCGTTCGAGCTCGCCTGCGTGCGGGTCGACGCACGGGTGTCGTGCCTCACCTTCATCGCCGCCCGACCGAGCGGTCGGGATCAGTTCCCGTCGATCGTCCGGGCCGCGGCCGACAAGCTCGGTTGATCAGGCGCTGAGCGCGAAGCCCTCGTAGCCCTTGGCGGCGACCTCGCTGCAGCGCTCGACGTAGGGCGGGAAGCCGAGCAGCGGCATGAACACGCGCGGCTTTCCTGGCACGTTCGCGCCCAGGTACCATGAGTTGCACGACGGGAAGAGCGTGAAGTCGGCGACCATGTTCACGTAGTCGACCCACTCGTCCTGCGCAGTCGACGTGGCCTCGATGCGTCGCATGCCCTCGTCCCGCAGGTGGCCAATGCAGTCCGCGATCCACTCGACGTGGTGCTGGATCGACACGAGCATGTTCGTGAGCACCGACGGGCTGCCGGGGCCGGTGATGATGAACAGGTTCGGGAAGCCGGCGACACCGAGCCCGAGGTAGGTGCGAGGTCCGGCCTCCCACGCCTCTCGCAGCGCGAGGCCCGCACGACCGGTGATGTCGATCCGGTCGAGCGCCCCGGTCATCGCGTCGAAGCCGGTGGCGAACACGATCGCGTCGAGCTCGCGGATCTGGTCCGTGGTGCGGATGCCCT
>JAFBAD010000378.1 GCA_019247975.1 Acidimicrobiia bacterium | reverse complement strand
GCCCGCACGGTGTGCAAGCGGCTCGCCGTCGCGGTCGACCGGGCCGTCCCTCGCGACGAGCTCGCCGACATGTTGTGGCCCGACGAGGACGACTCCGCCAAGCTCGGCGCCCGCCTCTCGGTCGTCCTGTCGAACATCAGGCGGGTGCTCGGTGGCGGGCTCGTCGCCGACCGGGACGCAGTCCGGCTCGACCTCGACGCGGTCAGCGTCGATCTCGTCGCCGTTCGGGAAGCGATGACCTGCGGCGACGACGCCGCCCTGATCGGGGCCTACGCCGGGCCGGTCCTCCCCGAGGATGCCTACGAGGACTGGGCGATCGCGGCGCGAGACGCCGCGGCGTCGGCGGTCATCAGCGCACGACTGCGGGTGGCGACCGCCGCGGACGCCGAGGCTCGGACGGACGACGTGGTCGACCACGCCCGAGCGGTACTCGAGCTCGACCCGTTCAACGAGCGGGCCCACGAGCTGCTGGTGCACGCGCTGGTTGCCGCCGGCCGCCGCGGCGAGGCGCAGACCGCGGCCGATCGCTACCGGGTTCGGATGACCGAGCTCGGGGTGACGCCGCGCGATCTCCTCGATTCGGACACCTGAAGCCTCGTCCTCAGGAAACCCAAAGGCTTCCGCAAGGCCCTCGCAAGTGTCATGGCGGACCCTGCCACCATGATCCCCACAACGAAGCGGACCTCCGCTGCCATCGTCATGTTCCTCGCGGCGCTCATGGGCGCCGCGGTCGCCGGTCCCGCCTGGGCGGACGACGGCGACTCCACCCCCGACACGGTCACCGAGCGGCCGTCCGACCACGCCCCCGGCGAGCTCATCGTGCGGTTCGACACCGCCCACGCGAGCTCCCGGGCCAGGAGCGGCCGGCGCGCCACGCTCGCCGGCATCGGCGGACGGACCGCCGCGACCTACGAGCACGTCGAGTCCGGCCTCCATCGGGTCGTGCTCGACGAGGGCGTCGACGTCGAGGACGCAGCCGCCGCGCTGAACGCCCGCGACGACGTCGTCTACGCGGAGCCCAACTACCGCATCCACGCGGCGGGCACGCCGAACGACTCTCGCTTCGGCGAGCAGTACGGGATGCACAACACCGGGCAGACCGTCAAGGGCGTCGCCGGCACCGCCGACGCCGACATCGACGCCCCCGAGGCGTGGAACGTCACCACCGGGAGCGCCAACGTCGTCGTCGCGGTCATGGACACCGGCGTCGCCTACGACCACCCGGATCTCGCGCCCAACATGTGGGTCAACACCGAGGAGATCGCCGGCAACGGGATCGACGACGACGGCAACGGCTACGTCGACGATCGCCGCGGCTGGGATGCGGTCGACGGCGACAACGACCCGGTCGACGAGAACGGCCACGGCACGCACGTCGCCGGCATCATCGGCGCTCGCGGCAACAACGACGCCCCGGGCGGCGGGACCACCGACGTCACCGGCGTGGCGTGGAAGGTCCGGCTCATGCCGGTCCGGGTCCTGAACGAGGTCGGGGTCGGCACGATCGCCGGCCTCCTCGACGGTATCGACTACGCGAAGGCCAACGGTGCCCGCATCGCCAACCTGAGCCTGTCGACGTGGAACTACTCGGCCGCCATGCAGGACGCGATCGAAGGTGCCTCGAACATCACGTTCGTCGTCGCTGCCGGCAACGACAGCAACGAGCTCGTCGACGCCACCGTCAACTACCCGTGCAGCCTTCCTTCGGCGAACGTCGTGTGCGTCGCCGCGACCGACAACCGCGATCGCCTGGCGAGCTTCTCGAACTGGAGCTCGTCGGAGGTCGACGTGGCTGCGCCGGGCGTCAACGTGCTCAGCACGAAGGCCTACACGACGCTGTTCTCCGACAGCTTCGAGACCACCAACGCGAAGTGGACCTTCGGCGGCACGCCCAACACCTGGGCCCGCACGAAGAACCTGCCGCTCGGCCTCGAGCACGCCGGCACCTGGCTCACCGACTCACCCGCCGGCGACTACACGACGGGCACCGACAACTGGGCCCGCACGAGCGCGCTCGACCTGACCGGGATGCGGCACTGCACCGTGCAGTTCCACGCCTACGTGCAGGTCGAGAGCTGGTTCGGTGACTTCGTCGCGGTCGAGGTGGCGAACAGCCCGAACGGGCCGTGGGTCCAGGCCGGCACCGGGTTCAACGGGTTCGCCGAGGCCGACTTCGACCAGCGCATCCCCGACGAGTTCAGCGGCGACGCCCAGGCCTACGTCCGCATCCACCTGCATGAGGACGGCCAGTTCGACACGGGCGACGGCGTGTTCGTCGACGACTTCTCCGTCGAGTGCGCGGGCCGCGCCACCGCGGCGAGCTACGAGTACCTCTCGGGCACGAGCATGGCGACGCCCCACGTCGCCGGCGTGGCCGCGCTGGTGCTCGCGAAGAACCCCGGCTTCACGAGCGGGCAGATCAAGGGCCGGCTGCTGACCAGCGTCGACAAGAAGGCCTCGCTCACCGGCAAGGTCCTGAGCGGTGGACGCATCAACGCCATGAAGGCGGTGCGCGCGACCGTTCCGAACCAGCTGCCCGTCGCGCAGGCCGGCGCCGACCGGCCGGTGAAGCCAGGCTCGACGGTGTCGCTCGCCGGCTCGGGCAGCGACCCGGACGGCCAAAAGCTGACCTACTCGTGGAAGCAGCTGTGGGGCACCCCGGTCACGGTGCGCAACGCAGCCACGCCGACGGCGAGCTTCACCGCGGCGCGGAGCACGGGCACCATGCGGTTCCGCCTCACGGTCACCGACCCGCAGGGCGCGATCGCGGTCGACGACGTCGACATCACCGTCAGCGCTGGTTGACCTGTGGCGGGGCGTAGCGTCAACGGCGTGGAAGCCGATGGACGCCTCGCCCCGCCGACCGGGGAGCGGCTTGAGCTCCTGAAGTCACTCGGCTTCGGTGAGCTCGAGCACGACTCCCACGTCCCGTTCGTCTCGCACCTGATCGGGACCCGGCGGTTGCTCGGCTCGTGGGGCGGGCGCGACGCGCTTTGCGACGCCGGCCTCTTCCACTCGGTCTACGGCACCGAGTACTTCCAGCCCGATCGCACGCCCGAGCGCGACGAGGTCGTCGCCGTCATCGGGGCGGACGCCGAGCGGGTGGCCTGGCTGTGGTGCGCGATCCGTCGCGACACGATCGACCCGGAGCGCCGTTGCGTGCGGCTGCGCCACGACGGCGCCAGCGAGCCGCTCACCGAGGCGGAAGTGGGCGACCTCGCGACGCTGTGGGCGGCCGACACCGTCGAGCAGATCGAGCGGATGGCGCCGGACGAGCGGGCGTTCTCGGGCGGGCTCGAATCGGTGATCAGCGCCGCGCTGCCGCCCG
>JAFBAD010000361.1 GCA_019247975.1 Acidimicrobiia bacterium | reverse complement strand
GTCGTAGGGCGACTCGAGGCCGAGCTCGAGGTACTTCTGGTGCATCGCCTCCACCCGGGCCCGTGACCAGGCCGAGTAGTAGGTCTTCTGGATCTGCCAGGGCTCGCCGAGGTCCGGGTAGCGCTCGGGATCCGCCGCGGCCGGGATGGCGAGCATCGAGATCTCGTGGACCCGCAGGTGGTCGGGGTGCGGGTAGCCCTTCTGGTCGTCGTCGTAGGTGAGCATCACCTGCGGCTTGTGCTCGCGGATGACCTTCACGAGCCGGCCGACGGCCTCGTCCTCGTCGGCCCGGGCGAAGCAGTCCGGGTCCTGGTTGGCCGGTGTGTCCGGCATGCCCGAATCCTTGTAGCCGAGCATGATGACGTCGTCGAAGCCGATGATCGCGGCGGAGCGATCGAGCTCCTCCATGCGGACCTCGTGCAGCCGGGCCCGTACCTCGGGGGTGTCCATGGCCGGGTTGAGGATGTCGCCGGCTTCCCCGCCGGTGCAGCAGACGAGAACGGTGTGGACGCCCTGCTCGTGGTAGCGGTGGACGGTCGCGGCCCCCTTGGAGGCCTCGTCGTCGGGGTGGGCGTGCACCGAGATCAGGCTGAGACGCTCGGACATGGTCCGAAACGCTATCGGCGCCGCCGCCGGCTCCGGTCCCTACGGGATCGACGTCGTCGTCGCGCCGGCGCCACCGGTTGAGGAGATGCTGCCGTGGTCCGTCCGAACCGTGCGTCGATCCGTGCCCTGACCGTCGTCCACGGTCACGTCGACCGACGTGACCCCCTCCGGTACCTCGGCGGCGAAGTAGACGAGGCCGTCGTCGTCGAGCTCGAGCGGGTCGGCGGCGAGCAGCGACCGCGATCCGTCGAGCACGTCGACGTTCGACCCGGGTGGTCCCGTCCCGACGACCAGCGTCGGTCGGGCGTCGTCGTTCACCTCGATGAAGCCGACGTCGACGGGTCCGTCACAGCTGGTGTCTCCGCCGCGATCGATGCAGAGGTTCTGCCCGGCGTCGCGGCTCACCTGCCACCTGCCCGCTCCCTCGCCGCCGCTCGCGATCGTGCGCGTGCCCGGGGGCAGTTCGACGCGTGCCGCCCGACGGTCGTACTCGGCGAGGCTGATCTCGTGGAGCGACCGGGCGACGGCGACCGCCTCCTGCGCGTCGTAGCCCCTCGTCACCACCCGGACGAGGTGACCATCCTGGACCCACGCCACCGCTCTGCTGTCGACGTTCGATTGCGCTGCGGTCCGGCTGACCACCGCATCGTGTCCGGCCACGGAGGTGTGGCGAACCTCACGGTCGAGGAGACCGAGCACCTGCTCGTCGATGGGCCCAGCCTCCTGGACGACGACGACCACGGACCGCGCTGCGTCCTCACTCGCCCACGTCAGGCTGCGGCCCTCCCCCAAGCCACCGACGCCGGCGAAGAAGGTTCCCAGCGCGAGCCGGTCGAGCGGAACTGCGCCCAGGCGCTCGAGGTCGTCGGGGAGCACTCCGTCCGTGAACTCCACCTGGTCGGCGCGCGTGGTCGCATGCTCGGCCAGGTGGACGATGTCGTCGGCGATCGGCCCGCGCCCGGCGATCGACAAGACCCGGTCCGCATCCGAACGAAACGCGACGCCTCGGAAGTTGCCTGCGCTCGACGTGGTGCCCGGGCGGCCGTCGACCGTGATCGGGTGACCACCCGGAAAGGTGATCTGTCCGGATCCGAGCTTCGCGGTGAAGGTGACGAGGACGTCGGCTCGATCGCGGGTCGCGTACACCTCGGCCGGGCCGAGCGGTCCGATCCCGCCGGCCGACCCGCCGATGTCGAGCGAACCCCTGAACGGAACGCCGTCGGGCACGTGATCCGGGAACAGGTAGAGCGGCGACGGATGATCGACCGTCTTCACCTTGGGGCCCTCGTCACTGCGGGCGACCCACACGGCCGCAGCGGCCAGTGCGATCACCAGCAGCGTAGCCGCGGCGAGCAGGCCGCGGCGCGGCCGTGAGCGGCGAGGCGGCGTGGTGGCCAGGTCGAGGCCGTCGACGTAGGCCCGCAACCCTGCTGCCGCCGACGCGCCCCGCGCATCGAGCTCGAGAAGGACCTGCTCGTCGCTCATCGTCCCACCTCCCCGTCGAGGCCGAGCTTCCGGGCGAGCTCGTGACGGCCGCGGTGCAGGTGCACCCGCACGGTCGGCTCGGCCACGCCGAGCAGGTGCGCGATGTCCTCCACGCTCCGGTCCTCCAGGTAGTGCAGGGCGACGACCTGGGCCTGCCGGGTCGGCAGGGCGCGTACCGAGCGCCAGAACTCGTCGTCCGCCGGCTCGAGCGCAGCCGGGTCCTCCCGGCGCCCCGCCAACCGCAGCAGCGCTCGACCCTCGCTCGCCAGCTTCCGGTGGCGCGACACCGCGCGGTTCACCGCCACTCGACGCACCCACGCTCCCGGCTCGTCGTACGTACCGACGGTCGCCCACCTGCGGAAGGCCGCAGCGAACGCATCCTGCGCGACGTCTTCGGCGGCAGCCCGGCTCCCGGTGAGCGAGAAGACGAGAGCGACGACCGGGCGCAGGTTGGCGGCGTAGAACGCATCGAAGTCCTCGAGCCGCTCGAGCCTGACCGGCACCGGCACCGGTTCGTCGCCGCTCATGAGGAACGCCATCGACGGTTCACACGCACCTCGGGCCCGCCACGTTTACCCACCGGTCGATCTCCGAAGGCAATACCGGTCGGAATCCGACTGGTATTGCCTTCAGATGCGGACGAGGCGCGCTTCGTCGGTGTCCTCGTCCTCGATCAGGCGCCAGCCGCAGCGCTCGGCGAGGATCGGGTGCCCTTCGTCGGGGCCGCTGGCGATGAGCTCGTCGTCGGGCTCGAGGGTGACGTGGCCGCGAGGGCGGTACAGGTACCGGCCGCCTCGGCGGATGGCCAGGATGTGGAAGCCGGGGTCGACGCCGAGCTGCAGGTCGGCCAGGCGGGCCCCGTCGGCCGCTGAGCCGGCGGCGACCGGCACCCGCACCACCACCTCGTCGGACTCGCCCAGCGCGATCCGCAGGATCGGGTGCAGCTCCTCGCGGTGCTCGATGAGCCACACCATCTGCTGGGCCTGGTCGCCGAGATCCTCGGCCGCCTGGGACAGGTGGAGCAGGCCGCGCAGCGGGGCCGGGTCGAGATCGTCGCGGGCCGCCCGCAGGACCCACAGCTCGAGCCGGTCCTTCATCTCGTCGAGGCGGTCCTCGAGCGAACGGACCTCGGTGGCGAGGCTCGGATCGCCGAGGACCAGCGCGCTGTAGGCGAGGCCGACGGCCACCTCCGAGATGTTCTTCATCTCGACGAGGACGTCGACGGCGCGGCCGAGGTCGGTCAGCGCGCCGTCCTCGGGCGGGACCGGCGGCTCGAAGAACGGCGCAGAGGCCAGCTCGCGCAGCCGGATGATCCCGGCCGGTGACCCCCGCAGGATCATCACGTCGCCGGGGACGAGGATGTCCTCGCCCTCGACGTCGGTGATCCAGTCGTGGCCCCGGCGGATGGCGATGACCTGCATCCCGGTGGCGGTCGGCAGCTCGAGGGATGCGAGCGGACGACGGGCGAGGTGCGATCCCTCACGCACGAGCACGCGGTGCGAGACCTCCTCGGCGTTCGAGAGGTCGGCGACGAGCTCGCGTGGGATGCCGAGCTGGTGGGTGACGATGCGCGTGATGTCGACAGCCGCGTTCGCGATGCGCTCGATCGCGCCGATGACCTGGAGCACCGACGCCATCGCCTCGGCCTCCTTGCGCTGGCGCGCCGCGAGCACCGACACCGCCCGCATGTCGTGCACGAGCTCGTTCATGCGGTCCTCGAGCTCGCTCACCTCGTCGGCCATGTCGGGGTCGCCGAAGTACAGCGCCGCGTACGCGAGGTCGACCATCAGCTCGGAGAGGTCCTTGGCCTCTGCGAGCATCCCCTTCAAGTTCCGCGGCCGCTCATCCACCTTCAGCCCATCCTCCCACCTCAGACGATCCCCAGCGCCGAGATCGTGACGATCAGCGTGAACGCCCCGACCAGGTCGAGCGACGAGCTGACCACCGGGATCCCGTAGGTGTCGGGGTCCACGCCGGTGCGCACCGCGATCACGTCACCGAGGTACGCGATCGCGGCGACGAAGGCGAGCGCGGCCGCGCCGCCGATCAGCGACACCGCGAGCATGTCGGGCAGGCCGGGGCTCGCCTGGCCGAGCAGTCGCGCCGTGTAGTGCGCGCCGATCCCGTTGAACGCGTACACCGGCAGCGCCAGCGCGGTGACGAACCAGATGTCGCTGCGCGCCGAGCGCTGAGGCCAGGTGGTCGGCTCCGCGGTGCCGAGCAGCAACTTGGTGGAGACCCGGCCGGAGAGGATGCCGCCGAGCGCGCCTGCGCTGCTCAGGTGGGCGGGTACGAGGACAAGCAACGCGGGGTACTGGTCGAACAGCTCGAACCGCTTCTCGAGCGCGATGCCCGCGAGCGTGCTCACGGTGGCCGCGGCGAGCAGCACCGGGAGCGACTCGCGGGTGATCCGGCGCAGGTCGGCCAGCCGGCTGCGCGCCGTGACGACCACGATCGCGACCGACGCCACGCACAGCACGACCCCGAGCGATGGCGTGAACAGGTGGTAACCGACGAGGCCGGCGGCCAGCCACAGCGCGGGCAACGTGAGGACGTCGCCGAGCACGCTGACGATCGGCGCGGTCACGCTGTCGAGGTCCCAGTCCCGGCGCACCGCGCCCGCGGTCAGCGCGAGCGTCGCCGCCATCACCACCGCCGAGGCGAGCGCGCCGCCGACGATCGAGATCACCGCGAGGTCGAGCACGCCCACCGTGCCCTCGATGCCGAGCGCGACGGCCACGATCTTCGCGATCACGGCGAGACCGAACGAGATGCCCGCGGTCAGGACCGCCGCTGCGAGCAGGTTCTGCCCGAGCACGGTCTCCCGCCGCAGCGAGAGGCGGAACGTGCCGGCGTGGATGGAGGTCGACACCCGGTTGCCGAACGCGCCGAAGATGTTGCCGCGCAGGCCGATCGCAGCGGGGACCATGACCAGCAGGCCGGGGACGCGGGCGAACGTGGCGGTGATCGCGCCGAGCACGCCGCCGGCCACGAAGCTCGTCGAGCTGTTGAGCCCGAGGGCCGCGAGGCTCTGGCGGGCGTTCGGGCCGACGGTCCGGCGGAGGCGCTCGAGGGTCGGTCCGATCCGCCGAGTCTGGCCCGGACGCGACCCGCGGCCCTGCCCTCTCGCGAGGACGGGCCGCGGGCACGGTCCGATCGGGTTGAGCGCCTCCACGCCATGAGGTGGACAGGCCCGGTGGCGAGCGGGAGACGAGGGCTTGGGGACGGGGCCGGCGGTCCCGGCAGGATGTCCGCCCCGAGCGAGCGCCGTCCGACGCGCATCCGCGGTCTGTAGCAGGAACGAGCAGGCGGTTCGGTCGATCGGACATGGACGTCAGGACCGTGCACATCGACGGCCCGACGACTCATCCGGGCGGCGACCGCTCCGTTGTCTTGCTGGTGGCCATCGTTGACCTCCTGCGTGAGGTCCGGCGTCCGGTCGTCGCACGCCGGGCCCTCACTGTCCTGCTCGCGGCGCGCCGCGTCAAGGGTCAGTTCGGCGCGCTCAGTCCTCCTCGGAGTCGCCCTTCGCCGGACGCCGAGGACGTTGCATGCGCACCGGCGGATCGGCCTTGCGGGCCTGGTACGCAGCGAAGAACAGACCGGCCATCGAGAAGAAGTAGAAGATGCCAATGAAGGAGAAGAAGACGACGTAGATGCCGAGGCCGAACGCGGCGATCGTGAACGCGCGACGCCGGTTCGGACGGCGGGTCGCGTCGAGCGCGAAGCCACAGATGAGCACCGGCACCGCGGCGAAGAGGATCCCGAGCGGTCCGGCCGCCTGCGTGAGCGTCACGCCGTGGGTGACCGCCGTGGCCTCGTACCCCTTCTCCGGTGTCTTGCCCGGGGTCAGCGGGTTGACGACGTGCGCGAGCGCGACGCCGGCGGACTGCTGCACGACCTTCAGCGCGAGGAGCGTGACCGCTGCGACCACCGCGAAGATGAGGGAGAACATCACCGCCTTGCCACCCGGCACCCGCTGCACGTGCGCCACGAAGCCACGCCAGCCGGGCTCGGTCGGCGCGTCGGGGACGGTGCTCGCCGCTTCGGGCTTCGCCGCACCCGAGCGCGTCTTCGGCGCGGGCCCGCCGGTGGTCCGTGAGGTGGTTGCCGGCGCGGATGTCGACGACCGCGCCGGTGCCGGACGGCTCGGTGCGCTGCGGCTCGGCCGCCCGCTCTCGGTCTTCTGCTGCTTGGGCTTGTAGCGGGCCCGCTGCCGGGGACGCGCCGCGGTGCGTGACGGCCGCTCCTCGACGACCTCGTCCTCCTCCACCTCGTCGATCACGTCGTCGTCGACCTCGGCCAATGCCTCCCGGCGAGCCCGATCTTCGACCGCACGCTCCCTCGACTCGGCGGATCGCACCCGCCGTGCGGCCAGCGCCTCCCGCTGGGCCCTGTTCTGTGCCGCCCGTCGCTGCTTCGACGGGTTCCGCTCAGCCATGCAGCGACGCTAACGGCCCGCGGGGTGGGGGTCCCACCGACGCACCCACTCGTGCATGGCGACACCCGCCGCCACGCCGGCGTTGAGCGAGCGGGTCGATCCGAACTGGCGGATCGACACGATGCCCGTGACCGCCGCCCGGGCCGCCTCGGACAAGCCGGGCCCCTCCTGGCCGAACAGCAGCACGCAGGCCTTCGGCAAGGTCGCCTCGTCGAGCGGGACCGACCCCGGGAGGATGTCGACGCCGACGATCGGCAGGCCGGCGTCCGTCGCCCACGCGACGAGGTCCTCGACGGTCGAGTGGTGGCGGACGTGCTGGTACTGCTCGGTCACCATCGCGCCCCGCCGGTTCCAGCGACGCTCGCCGACGATGTGCACCTCGGCTGCGAGGAACGCGTTCGCGGTCCGGACGATCGTCCCGATGTTGAGGTCGTGCTCCCAGTTCTCGATGGCGACGTGGAACGGGTGCCGCCGGCGGTCGAGGTCAGCGATGATCGCCTCCATCCGCCAGTACCGGTAGCGATCGACGACGTTGCGTCGGTCGCCGAGCGCGAGCAGCTTCGGGTCGAGCCGCTCGTCGTCGGGCCACGGCTCAGGATGAGGCCCGACCCCGGTCATCGGCCCGAGAGGCTACGGCGTGGCGCGATCGACGGCTTCGGCGACGACTGCGTTCGTGAGGAACTGCTCGTCGCCGAAGGACGCGAGGAGGATGATCCGATCGTCGGCGCGGGCCACGATGAGCTCGAACGGGTCCGTGCCCAGGTCGGGGTCCACCCGGACCGCCTCGTCGCCGAGGTCGTCGACCGGCTCGAACGTGCCCGGGACCGCGTCGTCGGCTGCATCTTCCTTGCACTTGTCGTTCAGCGTCTGCAGGTCGGCGAGGAACTGACTCGCGTCGTCGTCGCTGTCGAACTCGGCGATGCCCTCGGTCACGAAGTTGTTCTCGTCGGAGGTCTGGAAGTCGACCGTCGCCTGCTTGACCGGCAGCACGGTGTACCGGTGGCCCTTGCAGATCTCGGGATCGAAGCCGGGATCGGGGTCCGGGCTCGCCTCGAGGCCGGTGCCGAAGTCGTCGCCGGTGAGGAGGAGGTCGGACAGCTCGGGGTCGTTCTCGTCGAGGCCGCTCCCGCCGTCGGTCGTCGACGACGACTCGTGCTCGGTGGTCGTCGTCGATCGGTGCTTCTCCGTGGTGGTCGTCGTGGCGGACGACGACGTGTCGTCGGCGACCTTGTCACCGGTGATGCCGCAGCCGGCGACGACGAACAGGAGCGCAGACGCGATCGAGGCACGGATCAGGAAGCGCATGGCCGACCTGTCTACCGCCCAGAACCGCGTTCTGAAGGCAATAGCGGTCGGATTCCGACGGCTGGTTCAAGGGGTGAGCGCGACATCTCCTGATTGAGGGGGTTGTCGTGTGACGGCGAGGGTTTCGCAGTCGGTGATCAATGTGGCGTTCCGGGCGATGGCTCGGGGTGCGACCCAGTCTGAGG
>JAFBAD010000359.1 GCA_019247975.1 Acidimicrobiia bacterium | reverse complement strand
CGCAGCGCAGGTCCGCCGCGCGCTCGCCCACCACGCCACGATCTAACCGGCCGGCTGGCAGGCATCGGTGGACCTCTTCCGCGATCGCAGCCCGGACCTGTGGCCACGGTTGTCCCTGACGGAGCAGGCGAAGGTCGTGCAACGCCTCGGGATGTGGAACGTCCTCCGCCACCGCATGTCATCAGCCGCCGCTCGGACCCTCGTCGACGCGGTCGCCTGCGTATCCACGCAGGTCACGTCGTGTCGCTCACCCGCTCGGGTCGGTCGCTCGAGCTGGCCATGCAGCGTCGCGGGGAGCATTCGCTGCTGCACGGGGAGCGACTCGTGCACCGGTCCCCCGTTCGACATCGCCGCCACCGACGACCCGCTGTTGCGGCACCTCCTCGATGCCGGTCTTGCCACCGTCGGATCGCACCGGCTCGGTCTCGCCGTCGACGGATGCGGCACCCTGCTCGACCGGAGCGGTCGCCCCGTTGGCGGACTCACCGTCCTCGGTGCACTGCGCAAGGGCACCGTGTTCGAGACGACTGCGATCCCGGAGCTGCGCATGCAGGCGTCGGCCCTTGCGGACGCGCTCGTCCGGTCCGACGCCTGGGAGGCGTCGCACGCGTTGCGATGGTCCACCTAACCCCATAAGTTCTATCGGCAATGTTGCGAATGAGAACGAAGACCCGGTTCATCAGTGCCCTGCTGCTCGCCGCGCTGCTCGTGGTGACGGCGGCGTGCGGCGATGACAACAAGTCCGACAGCGGGTCCGGGTCCGGCGGTGACGTGACCCTGCGGCTCGGCTACTTCCCCAACGTCACGCACGCGACCGCGCTCGTGGGCGTCGCCAAGGGCATCTTCCAGAAGGACCTGGGCTCGAACAAGCTTGAGACCAAGACCTTCAAGGACGGCACCGAGGCCTCCGAGGCCCTGAGCGCCGGCGCCATCGACGCCACCTACATCGGCTCGGGCCCGTCGATCAACCTCTTCCAGAAGTCCAAGGGCGAGGCCATCCGCATCGTCTCCGGTGCGGCCTACGGCGGCGCGTCGCTGGTGGTCAACAAGGACATCAAGACCGTCGCTGACCTCAGGGGCAAGACCCTCTCGTCGCCCAAGCTCGGCAACACGCAGGACATCTCCCTGCGGGCCTGGCTCAAGAAGCAGGGCTACAAGACCGACACCAGCGGTGGTGGCGACGTGAAGATCGCTCCGCAGGAGAACAGCTCGACCCTCGACGCGTTCATCGCCGGCTCCATCGACGGCGCCTGGGTCCCCGAGCCGTGGGCCAGCCGCCTCGTCGCCGAGGGCCACGGTCACGTGCTGGTCAACGAGGCCGACCTGTGGCCGCAGGGCAAGTTCCTCACGACGGTGCTCGTCGTCTCGAAGAAGTTCCTCGGTGATCACCCCGACGCCGTCGCCGACCTCCTCAAGGGCCAGGTCGACGCCAACGACTGGGTCAACAAGCACTCCGACGAGGCCAAGACCCTCACGAACTCGGAGATCAAGAAGCTCACCGGCAAGGACCTCTCCTCAGAGGTCATAGACAGCGCCTGGAAGCAGCTGACCTTCACCAACGACCCGCTCCCGAAGGCGCTCCAGGGCGCGGCGGACCAGGCCGTCTCGGTCGACCTGCTCGACAGCAACGACATCAAGGGCATCTACGACCTCGCTCCGCTGAACAAGGCCCTCGAGGCCAAGGGCGAGAAGACCTACTCCGACACGTCAGGGTGAGCGAGTGACGGCGCAGAGCGGGCTGAGCGACACGGAGGTCGCGGCTGTCCAAGGTCCGGCGGCACCTCCGAAGGCGATCGCCGTGGAGATCAAGGCGGTGTCGAGGGTCTTCGGCAACGGATCGTCCGCCGTGCACGCGCTGGACCGGGTGTCCCTGCACGTCGAGGTCGGCGAGTTCGTCTGCCTCATCGGCGCCTCGGGCTGCGGCAAGTCGACGCTGCTGAACCTGGTCGCCGGCCTCGACAGACCGACCTCGGGGTCAGTCGAGGTGGCGGGGCGGACCGGGTTGATGTTCCAGGAGTCGGCGCTCTTCCCCTGGCTCACCGTCGCCAAGAACATCGAACTGGCGCTCAAGCTCAGCGGCACGCCGAAGGGCGAGCGTAAGGATCGCGTCGCTGAGCTGCTGAGGCGTGTGCACCTGGACGGCTTCGGCTCGAAGCGTCCCCACGAGCTCTCCGGCGGCATGCGCCAGCGCGTCGCCCTCGCCCGGGCCTTCGCCCAGGACGCCGACGTCCTCCTCATGGACGAACCCTTCGGCGCCCTCGACGCCATGACTCGCGACCTGCTCCACGACGAGCTCGAGCGGCTGTGGGCAGACCGCAACTTCACCGTCCTGTTCGTGACCCACAACGTCCGCGAGGCCGCCCGCCTCGCCGACCGGGTCGTGCTCCTCTCGTCCCGCCCGGGCCGTGTGGCGCACGAGTTCCCGAGCAGCATCCCGCGGCCCCGCCGCATCGACGACCAACCCGTCTCGGAGATGTCGTCGGAGATCACCGCCAAGCTCCGGGAAGAGGTCGCGCGCCATGCATGAGGGTCCGTGCGACAGCTGCGGTGACTGCTGAGCCAGCTGATCCGCCGGCCGTCGTCACGGGCGTGCGCTCGCTCCGGGTCCCTGCGCGCGTCGACGACGCGCTGCGAGCGCTCCTGGTGCTCGCGGGCGCACCGAGCCTGGCGCCCGTGAAGATGACCGAGCTATCGCGCATCGAGGGGCTGTCGCCGCGGTTCCTCTCGACCGTGATGGTGGCGCTGCGAGACAAGGGGCTCGTCCACAGCCAGCGCGGCGCCGCCGGCGGCTACTGGCTCGCCCGACCGGCCGACCAGATCACCGTTTCAGATGTCTACGACGCCGTCGATGTGCGCGACCCGGTGATGCTGCGACGCTCGAGGGTGACCGGCGCTCTGTGGAACGGCCTCGAAGCGGAGCTTCGCTCCCGGCTCGCGGCGATCACCCTTGCCGACCTCTTGGCTGCGCCCCGTCGACCACCAGCTGCGACACCCGATCCGCGTTGAACCGGTAGCCCCGCCGGAAGACGGTCTCGACGCGCCCACCGATCGGGCCGAGCCGCTGACGGAGCCGCCCGATCGAGACCTCGACCACGTGGTCCCGCGTGTCTGGACCCCACACCGATGCCGCCAGCACGGCCTTGGGCACGACCGCGCCAGGCCGGTGGAGGAGCTTGAAGAGCACCGCCCGCTCCCGGTCGGCCAGCGCGAGGGGCTGCCTGTCGAGCTCGATCCCGCGGCCACGGATCACGAGGCGATGGGTTCCGAGCTCGAGCACCGTCGGCTCCTGGACAAGCGCGACCGCAGCGGTCCGGACCATCGCGCCAAGTCCTGCGCGCTTCGGTGCGAGGACGGTGCCGAACCCAACTCGCTCAGCCAGTGAGGCGCACTGCCTGTTCACGCACACGGCCGTCAGCGACGAGAGGTCGACGACCGACCGCATGGCCTGGGTCATCGCGGCGAACTGGTCGACTGCGCCACAACTGATGAAGGTGACGGCGTCGAAGTGCCCGCCGACCGCACGACGCACGAACCGTCGTGCGGCGTCGATCTCGGGTGGAGGCCCCCACCGGTAGGTCGACAGCTGCATGGGTTCGAAGCCGGCATCGAGCAGGGTTCGATTCCAGCTGTGGGCCAGGTCGCAATCGATCTCCACGACCACCCGACCCCCTCTCGGCGCTGCACCGGCGATGCCGGCGGTGAGCTCCCGTGGGTCATCTCCGCGCACCGCTGCGTCCACCGCGAAGCCGAGCATGTCGAGCTCGGTGACCGCCTCCGGACTGGTGGCGACCACCCTGGTCTGGTCGAGGAGCTCGGTCAGCTCGTCGCTCCGTCCAATCAGCTCCCCTGCTCCCAGGAGGCCGATGACGCCGGCGCGCGAGGTGAACACCATCGCGTCAGGGGGATCGTCGAGCAGTGCCCGCATCTGGGGAGCAACGACGCCGTGCGGCAGCGGGACGACAGCAGCGATCGGTGTGTGGTCGACCTCGGCGCCGTGCGCACGCCACATCGACACCTGGCGCTCGGCCCACATCACCGCGGTGACGCCAATGTGGAAGCCCGCGAGCCGTCCCAACGCTGGTGCTGCGCTCGGTTCCCCAGCCGTTGCCACGGCCGCCCGCGTCCGCCCGGGTGCCACATCTCCTATTTATCCATTGGAAAGATAGATTTCAACCCCTTCCGACCTCTCACCTGAGGACTGGGGTCGAGTCGCTTCGAGAGGGTCCTCTCGCGGCGCTGCCCAATGGCTACGGGCGCGTGCGCTCCTGTTGACCGAATGGCAACACGCCGGTGTTTCCCCGGTGACCTGCGGTTCCTACTATTTCTCCAGACAAGCTGGGGAAGCAGGAGACATGCGGTCGGCGGAGAAGCGGTGATGGGTCTGAGGTTTGAGGCCCTGCGACGAGTACGAGGCGGAAACGAGGCGTGGTGGCGCTACGGCGCCAACGGCCTCGCAGCCTGGAGCCACCTCGCGGCGGCGCACGCCCTCCCCGAAGCGGTCCTCGACATCGACGGGCAGCTGACGACCACCGGGGTCGCGGTGAGCCACGTCGAGGACCTCTTCGGTGACGTCCGGCCGTTCACCTCGCTCCGCCTTCACGTCGAGCGCCTGCTGGTCGTGAAGGGCCCGGCAATCCGGGACGCACGAGCGCAAGGCGAGGACTCGGTCCAGGTGTCGCTCACCGGTGAGCACCCGACGCTGCGCCCGACCGATCCGCTCGTGCGATTCGTCCTCGATCCGCGGTTGGTGGCTGTACCCGACCACTTCTACCGGATGCCCGCCCGCCTCCTCGAGTGCAAGGTCTGGCAGACGATCGCCGGTCGGAACGCACCGGTGCGCACGCAGCGATGGCACCGCGATCGGCCGGGCGATCGGCACGTCGTCAAGTGCTTCGTCTACCTGAACGACGTCGATGACGACGCAGGCCCGTTCTGCTTCGCGCTGGGCTCCCAGCGTGGGCAGCTCCCGATGGACGGTGTGGCGTCCGGTCGTGACGGTCTCGTCGATCGCTTCGACGACGCGACCGTGGAGTCTGCGTTCTCGATCCGGCGCTGCAGCGGGCCTGCTGGCACCGTGATCTTCGCCAACACGACCGGGCTCCACATGGGCGGTCGGTCGACCGCTGGCGAGCGCTTGATGCTGACCGCGCAGTTCGGCTCGGCCGCAGCGTGGCAACGGCGGTACTTCGACGCTCCCGAGATCCCCGTCCAGCGGTCAACCGCCTACGCGCTCGGCGTCGCCCGGCCACCGCGTGCCAAGCACATGCGCATGGCGGAGCGCGAGCCGTGAACCGCCGTCGCACGTCGCCCGTGCGCGTCCGGCCCCAGCCCGGCGCGCCGGACATCCGCTCGGCCTTCGGTCGCGAGCTCGCCCGCTCCCGTCGCTTCGGGCGATCGGTCGCGGTGTTCGCTGCACCGGTCGCTCGCGGCGACGCGCAGCAGCAGCTGCTCGGGACGCTGGAGCTGCACCTTCGTCGATACGACTTGACCGCCAGCCTCGACGTCGGCCGGCCGGAACGGGCGGTCGTGGTCATCATCACGCCCGACACGCACCCGGATGAGGCGAGGACGGTCCTCGATCGCCTCGACCAGGTGCTGATCGGCTCCGACGCCCGCTCCCTCGGCCTGGCGATGGCGCCCGAAGACGGCGAAGTGCTCGACGACCTCGTCCAGATCGCTCTCGAGCGGTTCATCTCGATGCGTGGAGGTGTCTCATGACCGATCTCGTCGCCGCACTGCCCGCTCCCGCGAGGCTGCCGGTCGCCGCCGAGCCGACCGACCGCAGCGCGCTCGCCCAGTGCGCCTGGATCGCGGCCCACCGCCCTCGTCCGTTCCCACCCGGTGCGAGTTACCACGCGGTCAAGCGCACGATCGACGTGGTGATCGTGCTGCTCGTCGGCGTCGTGGCCCTACCCGTCGGGCTCCTCTGCGCCCTTGTCATCAAGGTCGACGACCCGACCGGTCCGGTCTTCTTCCGGCAGCAGCGAACCGGCCGTGGCGGCAAGCGGATCACCATCCACAAGTTCCGCTCGATGTGCCCCGACGCCGAGGCCCGCAAGGCGGAGCTGCTGGCGCTCAACCTGCGCAACGGCCCGGACTTCAAGGTGGCCCACGATCCCCGCATCACCCGGGTCGGCTGGTGGCTGCGCAAGCTCAGCCTCGACGAGATCCCGCAGCTCTGGGACGTCCTCGCCGGCCGCATGACGCTCGTCGGTCCACGCCCCACGTCGATGGGCCCCGAGGTCTACCTGCCCTGGCAGACCGAGCGGTTCGACGCGATGCCGGGCCTGACCGGGCTGTGGCAGGTCGGCGGGCGGACCTCGGGCTCCTTCGACGAGCGCATCCGTCTCGACATCTCGTACTGCACGCGACGGTCACTGCGCCTCGACCTGGCGATCCTGCTGCGCACGATCCCGGTGGTCCTGCTCGGCCGAGGTTCGTGGTGACCGGGCCACGACCGCTCCGGGTCGGCTACGTCCTCTCGCGGTTCCCCCAGATCTCCGAGACCTTCATCCTGCGCGAGATGGAGGGC
>JAFBAD010000161.1 GCA_019247975.1 Acidimicrobiia bacterium | reverse complement strand
GCGACATCCGCTACATCCACCCCGAGGCGTCCATGTCGGTGATGGAGGTGCGCTGGGGGATCGTTCCGGACATGACCGGCATCCCGACGCTCATCCGCCTGGTCGGCCTCGACGTCGCGAAGGAGCTGACCTACACGGCCCGGCGCATCTCCGGCCGCGAGGCGTTCGAGCTCGGGCTCGCGACGCACGTCTCCGAGGACCCCCGAGCGGATGCGTTCGCGCTGGCCCACGAGATCGCGGGCCGCAACCCCGACGCCATCCGGGCCGCCAAGGCGCTGCTGGAGGCGGCCGCGGAGCGGACCCGGGCCGAGTCGTTCCTCGAAGAGTCCCGGCTGATGGGCCAGCTCCTGGGCAGCCCGAATCAGATCGAGGCGGTCATGTCCGAGATGGAGCGCCGGGCCCCGAACTTCGGCGACGCGACGAACTGAAGGACGGGCCCGGCCGTCCGCGCCGGGCGGGTCCTTCAGTTCAGGCGGGGAGGGCGGCGCCGACGATGGCGCGGGGGTCGCTCGCGCCGACCGGGCCGTCGGGTGTGAGGTCGATGAGGTGGGCGTGGCCGAAGCCGGCGACGTCGGACTCGGCCCGGCGGACGTCGTGGCCGCGGCGGGCGAGGCCGTCCTCCCACGCATCGGGCGCGTGGGTCTCGATGCGGACGTGGGTGTCGCCATCGCCCTCCCACACGTCGAAGCCGCTGCCGCCGTCGCGGCCGAGCACCCAGCGCGGCGCGCCGATGATGGTGCCCGGGTCCTCCCCGGCGTGCAGCAGCCGGGCGAGCATCTGCAGCACGATCTGCGGCTGGGAGTCACCGCCCATCGAGCCGAGCACCGTTCGCAGCCGGCCGTCAGTGGTGGTGACCAGCGCGGGCGACAGCGTGTGCGGCGGGCGCCGGCCGGGCCCGTACTCGGCGGGGTGGCCGGGGCGGAGCGAGAAGCCGATGCCCCGGTTGTGGAGCAGCACGCCGCTACCCGGCACCGCGACGTGGCAGCCGAACCCCGAGGCGTTCGACTGGATCAGGCTGACCGCGTTGCCGGCGCCGTCGGCCGTGCACATGAAGATGGTCCCGCCGCCGGCGGCGAGCGACGCCACGTCGGCGGCCCGGTCGGGATCGATGCGGGCGGCCCGCTGGTCGAGCCGGTCGGGGGCGATCAGCGCGGTGCCGTCGGCCCGGTCGTGGAGGAGGTCGGGCCGGTCGAAGCCGGCCATGCGGGCGGCCTCCACGGTGAGGTGGGCCCAGAGGCCGTCGGCCGGATCGAACGGCAGCCCGGCCCGCTCGGCGATACGCGCCCCGGCGAGCGACAGGTAGCCCTGCGAGTTCGGCGGCACGGTCCAGACCCGGTGACCCCACACGTCGAGGGCGAGTCCCGGCACCCACTCGGCCTGGCTGCGGGCGAGGTCGTCCTCGGTGTACTCACCGTGGCCCACTGCGAGCAGGCCCTCGCCGAACTCACCGCGGTAGAAGCCGTCCCGGCCCTCCGCCACGACCGCCCGCAACATGCGGGCCACGCCCGGCCGGCGGATCTCGGCGGCATCGGGATCGGCCCCGGTCAGCTCCTCGCAGCCCTCGACCGCTTCGAGCATCGACAGGGTGAAGGCGAGGAGCGGCGAGAGCGAGCTGCCGTCTTCGGCGAGGGCGATGGCCGGGGCGAGGACGTCGGCCAACGGGAGCGCACCGAAGCGTCCGTGCAGGGTCGTCCAGCCGTCGACGCAGCCCGGCACCGGCGCGCTGCGCACGTCACCGCGGAACGGCATGGTGGTATTGCCCTCGGACCGCAGCCGGTCGGGGTCGGCACCGCTCCCGGCCCGGCCCGACGAGTTGAGGACCGCCGGCTCGGCGTCGGCGTTCAGCGGACCGTGCACGAGCGCGAACAGGTCGCCGCCCATCCCGCACATGTGGGGCGTCGTCACCGCGAGCGCAGCACTGGTGGCGACCGCGGCGTCGACCGCGTTGCCGCCGGCCTGCAGCACGGCGACGCCGCACGCCGACGCCTGCCGGTCCACCGAGCAGACCACGCCGTTCGGTCCGGGCACCGATTCGGTCGACCAGCCGCTCATGCGGTGGAGAGTACGACGACGAACTGAAGGACCGGCCTGGTTGCGAGCACCAGGCCCGTCCTTCAGAACCGCTCGACCAAGGCGCCGGAGGACGACCAGCGCCGCTCGATGCGGTCGAGTCGCGCGGTGGCGAAGCGGCGCAGGCGACCGGCGACCGCGGCGACGAGCGCGTTGGTCAGGGCCAGCGTGCCGACGTGGCTGTCGAACGGGCCCGGGCTCGATGCCTCGACGGTGAACACCGCGTCGGCCCGCTCGGCGAGCGGGGAGATGGCGCTGTCGGTCACCGCGACGAGCCGGGCACCCGCGTCGGCCGCCGCGCGGGCGGCTTCCACGACCCAGCGCTCGTAGCGCCGCAGGTCCATGACCACGACCACGTCGTCGGGCTCGAGGAGGGCGAGCGTGCGGTCGACCCGCACCTCGGACCCGGCCACGAGGTCCACGCCCGCGCGGACGAGGCCCAGGTCGCTCGCGAACGCGTGGGCGATGCCGAAGGTGGCCTCGCCCGAGAGCACGGCGACGGCCCGGCTGCGGGCCGCGAGCAGGTCGGCCGCGATGCGGAACGCGTCGGGCTCGATCGCGTCGAGCGTCGCCTGAACGTTGGCGAGTGACGTCTCGAGGGTGCGGCCCACCGCGTCGTGCACCGGCCGCTCCCGGATGCGCTCGACCGCCGGTCGCAGCCGCTCGCCGAGCTCGGCGCGGATCGCGTCCTGCAGCTCGACGAACCCGGCGTAGCCGATCCGGCGTGAGAGGCGGACGACCGACGGGCCGCTCGCACCGGCTCGGGCCGCCACCGCAGCGACGGTGCCGAAGGCGACCTCCTTGGGATCGTCGACGACCACCTCGGCCACCCGACGCTCCGCCGGAGGCAGGTCGCCGATGACATCGATGATCCGCTCTCTCACGGTCACGGAACAGACGTTACAGTGCCGGGCATGGTGGAACGCAGCACGGTGAGCTCGTGCAACCCGGCCCGGCCCGACGACGTCGTGGCGACGCATCCCGCCGGGACCGCAGCCGATGTCGACCGAGCGGTCGCGGCGGCGACGGCGGCGCAGAAGGTGTGGGCCCGCATCCCTGTCCCGGCCCGGGCCGAGGTGATCGCGGCCGCCGGCGCGGTGCTGGCCGAGCGCAAGGCCGAGCTGTCGCACCTGGTCGCCCGGGAGGCCGGCAAGATCCTGGCCGAGGCGGGCGGTGACGTGCAGGAGGCCATCGACATGGCCACGTTCGTCGCCGGCCAGGGTCGCGCCGCCTGGGGTGCGACCGTCCCGTCCGAGCTCGGCAGCAAGCTGTGCTGGACGACGCGCCAGCCGGTCGGCGTGGTCGGCCTGATCACCCCGTGGAACTTCCCGGTGGCCATCCCGTCCTGGAAGATCTTCCCGGCCCTCCTCGCGGGCAACGGCGTCGTCATCAAGCCGTCCGAGCACGCGCCCGCGTGCTGCGAGGCGTTCGTCGACGCCTGCGTGACCGCCGGAGTCCCGAAGGGTCTCGTGCAGGTGGTGCACGGGTTCGCCGAACCGGCCGCGGCGCTCGCCACCCATCCCGGCGTCGGCGCAGTGAGCTTCACCGGCTCGGTCCCGACCGGGCGCAAGGTGGCTGCTGCCGCGATGGAGACCGGGCCACGGCTCGTCTCGCTCGAGCTCGGCGGGAAGAACGCGATGATCGTGCGCCCCGACGCGGACCTCGACCTCGCGGTCGACGGCGCGGTCTTCGGTGCGTTCGGCACCGCCGGGCAGCGCTGCACGTCGACGTCGCGCCTGATCGTCCACCCCGACGTCGCCGAGCAGCTCGTCGACCGCATCGTGAAGCGGGTGGGCGAGCTCGTCATCGGCGATCCCACCGACGCCCGCACCGACGTCGGGCCCGTCATCGAGGCGGCAGCCGGCGCGCGCATCGGGGCGATGGTCGACGCGGCCGTGCACGAGGGCGCATCGGTCGCCTGCGGCGGAGCGGCCGTCGAGGTCGACGGGTGCGGCGGCACGTTCTTCGCACCGACGGTGCTCACGGGCGTGCAACCTCACCACCGCATCGCCCGCGAGGAGGTGTTCGGCCCGGTCCTCGCGGTCATCGAGGTGGCCGACCTCGACGAGGCGATCGAGGTGGTGAACAGCGTCGAGTACGGCTTGTCGGCCGCGATCTACACGCGCGACGTGAACACCGCGCTCGCGTCGGTGGACGCCATCGACACCGGGATCGTCTACGTCAACGCGCCGACCATCGGCGCCGAGATCCCGTTGCCGTTCGGCGGCACCAAGCACACCGGCAACGGGTTCCGCGAGGCGGGCACCCGCGGCATCGAGCAGTTCAGCGAGGTGAAGACCGTGTACGTCGACTACTCCGGGCACCTGCAGAAGGCGCAGATCGACAACCGCCCGCCGGTTCAGGGCGGAGGTGCGGGCCGATGACCGTCACCGAGCCCCGCACCTCGACCGCCGAGTGGCTCGAGCGCTACGACGCATCGGTCGCCGGGGTGCTCCCGAGCTACTTCGACGTCGTCGCCGACCACGCCGAGGGCAGCTGGATCACCGACGTCGAGGGACGGCGCTACCTCGACTTCGGATCGGGCATCGCGGTGACCAACGTCGGCCACGGCCACCCGGATGTCGTGCGGGCGGTCGAGCGCCAGGTCCGCGAGCTGATCCACACGTCGGTCGTGTTCCGCCACGCCCGCTACATCGAGCTCGCAGAGGCGATCGGGCGGCTCACGCCGTTCTTCGAGCGCCCGCAGGTCTTCCTGTGCAACTCGGGCGCGGAGGCGGTCGACGGTTCGCTGAAGCTGGCCCGGCAGGTGACGGGCAGGGGCGGGGTCATCGCCTTCCGCCGCGCGTTCCACGGCCGCACGCTCGCGGCCACGTCGCTCACCACCGCGAAGGGTCGCTACCGGGAGGGTTACGAGCCGCTGCTCGGCGGGGTGACCGTCGTGCCCTACTGCGTCCCGGGCGATCACGCGACGGAGGCCGATGCCGTGCGCGCCGCGCTCACCGAGCTCGACGCCGCGCTGTCGCTCCAGGCGCCGGCCGGCAACGTCGGCGCCATGATCGTCGAGCCGGTGCTCGGCGAGGGCGGCTACGTGGTGCCGCCGGTCGCGTGGCTCGAGGGTCTGCGCCGGCGCTGCGACGAGCACGGCATCCTGCTGATGTTCGACGAGGTGCAGTGCGGCATGGGACGCACCGGCCGGCCGTTCGCGGCCGAGACCTTCGGCGTCCGGCCCGACGTGATCCTGTTCGCCAAAGGCGTGGCCTCGGGTCTGCCCCTCGGCGGCATCGTCGCCCCCGCCGCGCTCATGGAGCAGTGGCCGAACGGCACCCACGGGTCGACCTTCGGTGGCAACCCGGTCACCTGCGCGGCCGCGCTGGCGACGATCGAGGTGCTGGAGCGCGACGGGCTGTGGGAGCGCGCCGCGGTCCTCGGTCGCCGGGCGGTCGACCGGCTGCGGGCCTCGACCACGGCGAACGACGACGTGATCGACGTCCGTGGCATCGGGCTGATGATCGGCCTCGAGCTGCGCTCGAAGGAGATCGCTTCGCAGGTGCAGGCCCGCTGCCTCGACGAGGGCCTCGTGGTGCTCACCTGCGGGCCCGACGAGAACGTCCTGCGGCTCGTCCCGCCGCTCACGCTGAGCGACGACGAGCTCGACCTCGGCCTCACCATCCTCGAACACGCCCTCCCCTGAGCGATCCTGCGTGCAGATCTCTGGCGTACGCCAGAGATCCGCACGCAGAATCGAGGGTCGTGGGGTTGGTCGAGGCGCTCACCGCGGTCGTGGGGGCGCGGCACGTGCTCGTCGATCCGGAGCTGACCGGCGCCTACACGACCGACTGGACCGGCCGCTTCCGGGGGGCGGCGGCCGCGGTGGTGCGACCGGCCGACACCGACGAGGTGGCGGCGGTCGTCCGCACCTGCGCAGCGCACGGCACGTCGATCGTCGTCCAGGGCGGCAACACCGGGCTGGTTGGTGGAGCGGTGTCGGCTGCGGACCAGGTCGTGGTGAACCTGCAGCGGCTGGACGCGGTGACCGACGTCGACCCATCGACCGGTCAGCTCACCGCGGGTGCCGGCGTCACCATCGCCCGCCTGCACGACGCCGCCCGGGACGCCGGGTGGGACTACGGCGTCGACTTCGGCGCACGCGACAGCGCGACGGTAGGCGGTTCGATCGCCACCAACGCCGGCGGCATCCGGCTGCTCCGCCACGGCGACACCCGCCGGCAGCTGCTCGGGGTCGAGGCGGTAATGGCCGACGGCTCGGTGATCAGCCACCTGAGCGGGCTCGAGAAGGACAACACCGGCTACCACCTCGCCGGCCTGCTGTGCGGCAGCGAGGGGACGCTCGGCATCGTGACCGCGGCCCGGCTCCGCCTCGTCGCCGGCACCGACGAGCGGGTCGTCGCGCTCCTCGCCTTCGCCGACGTGACAACCGCGGTCGAGGCCGCGTGGACGCTGCGCCACGACCTGCCCACCCTCGACGCAGCCGAGCTCTTCCTGGCCGACGGCCTCGACCTCGTCTGCCGCTCCCTCGACCTGCGCCGCCCGTTCCCCGAGCACCACGCCGCCTACCTCTTGGTCGAGGCCGCAGGGACGAGCGACCCGACCGCAGAGCTCGCCGCAGCCATCGACCGGCTCGGTGCGGCCGACGTCGCGGTCGCCACCGACGCGCGTCGGCGGGCCGAGCTGTGGCGCTACCGCGAGGCCCACACCGAGGCGATCAACACCGTCGGTGCCCCGCACAAGCTGGACGTCACCCTGCCCGCACCCGTGCTGGCCGCATTCTTCGACGAGGTGGTGGAGGCGGTGCGGACCGTCGCACCGGACGCCCGCACGTGGCTCTTCGGCCACGCGGCCGACGGCAACATCCACGTGAACATCACCGGCGTCGATCCGGCCGACGAGACCGTCGACGACGCGGTGCTGCAGCTGGTCGCCGCACGGGGCGGCTCGATCAGCGCAGAGCACGGCATCGGCACCGCGAAGCGCCGCTGGCTGCACCTGGCTCGCAGCCCGGCCGAGCTCGCCGCGATGCGCGCCATCAAGCAGGCCCTGGACCCGAGCGACCTCCTCAACCCCGCGGTGCTGTTCTGAAGGCTCCGCCCGGCGTCAGACGCCGGGCGGAGCCTTCAGTTCGCGCAGGGCGGGCTTGGAGACCTTGCCGGTGCCGGTGCGCGGCAGCTCGTCGATGAGGATCACGTCGCGGGGCGCCTTGAAGTGGGCGAGGCGGTCACGCACGTGCATGCGCAGCTCGTCCGGCGACGCGGACGCGCCCGGCCGCAGCACGACGTACGCGCGGGGCACCTCGCCCCATCGCTCGTCGGGCGTCCCGACCACCGCGGAATCGAGGACGGCCGGGTGCTCGGCCAGCACCTTCTCGATCTCGACGCCCGAGACGTTCTCGCCGCCCGACACGATGAGGTCCTTCGTGCGGTCGACGATCGTGAGGTAGCCGTCGGCCGACACAGTCGCGACGTCGCCCGTGCGCAACCAACCGTCGCGCAGCGCAGCCGCGCTCTCGTCGGGCGCACGCCAGTAGCCGGCCATCACGTGGTTCGAGCGCACGCAGATCTCGCCGGTGGTCGCGCCGTCCCACGGGACCTCCACGTCGCCGGCACCGAGCACCCGCACGTCGGCGCCGAGGATCGGCAGCCCGGTGGTCGCCCGCCGAGCGGCCGACGGCGGCTCGCCGGGCTTGTCGAGCGACCGCGTGAGCGTGGGGGAGGACTCGGTCATGCCGTAGCCGCAGATCGCGGTGCAGCCGAAGCGCTCCTCCACCTCGGCCAGCAGCGGCGGCGGGGTCGGCGCGCCGCCGATCGAGATCTGGACCAGCGACGACAGGTCCCGTGCCTCCATGTCCGGGTGCTGCAGGAGCGTGGTCGCCATGGCCGGCACGAGGAACAGGCGGGTGATCCGCTCGGCCTCGACCAGGCGGAGCACGTTCGCCGCGTCGAAGCGGGGGAGCATCACGTGCACGCCGCCGAGGCCGGTCACGTAGTGCGGCGTGCCCCAGCCGTTGACGTGGAACAGGGGGATCGTGTGGAGGATCACGTCCTCGCCGCCGAGGCCGTTGGTGAGCGCGGAGTGGATGGCGTGCAGGTAGAGGCCCCGGTGGGTGAGCATCGCCCCCTTCGGCGTGCCGGTGCTGCCCGACGTGTAGAAGATCTCGGCCACACTGCGCTCGTCGACCTCGATCGGGGGCGTCGGCCCGTCGGGCTGCGCGGCGAGCAGCTGCTCGTGGGGCTCGCCCAGCAGCACCTGCGGCGTCGGTCCCGCGGGATCGGGCTGATCGGGGTGGCGGAACAGGACGCGCGCGTCGCAGTCGTCGAGCATCGAGCGCAGCTCGGGCGGCGCCAGCCGGATGTTGAGCGGCACCAGGACCGCGCCCGCGAGCAGCACCCCGAAGTACGCCTCGAGCAGCTCGTGCGTGTTGCCGCACAACCAGGCGACCCGGTCGCCGTGCTGCACACCCAGGTCCTCGCGCAGCGCCCAGGCCATGCGGTCGCAGCGCGCCGCGAACTCGCGGTAGGTGCAGCGCAGGTCGCCGTCGACCACGCCGACCCGGTCGGGGAAGAGGCGCCGCGCCCGAGCCAGGAGGTCGAGCGGGGTGAGGGGGAGCTCCACCTCAGGACGCCCAGGAGCCGCGGGCGACGAGCACGTCGCGCAGCAGGCTCGGGCGGTCGGTCATGATCCCGTCGACCCCGAGGTCGAGCAGCTCGGTCATCTCGGCCTCGTCGTTCACCGTCCACACGTGCACCTGCAGACCGTGGCGGTGCGCGGCCTCGACGAAGCGCCGGTCGGTCAGCGCCCTGCCGCGGTACCGGTGGGGCACCTGCACGCAGGGGGCCGGCAGCCGGCCGAACGGCGCGCCGTAGGAGGCGGCCCGCAGCCGGGCGGTCGCGGCCGGCCCGAGC
>JAFBAD010000080.1 GCA_019247975.1 Acidimicrobiia bacterium | reverse complement strand
CGACGGCAAGCCCGTGCCGGCCCACCACCCGTTCACGATGCCCCACCTCGACGACTGGGACATGCTCGACGCGACGGGTCCCGACCTGCTGAAGGTGCGGTCGCAGGCCTACGACCTCACGCTGAACGGCTGGGAGCTCGGCTCGGGCAGCGTCCGGATCCACCGCCCCGACATCCAGTCGCGCATCTTCGAGCTGCTGGGCATCGGGGCCGAGGAGGCGCAGGCCAAGTTCGGGTTCCTACTCGACGCGTTCCGCTACGGCGCGCCGCCCCACGCCGGGTTCGCGTTCGGCATCGACCGGCTCGCCGCGCTCCTCGCCGGCGAGGAGAACATCCGCGAGGTCACCGCCTTCCCCAAGACGCAGTCCGGCACCGACCCGCTCACCGGCGCACCGTCCGACCCCGACCCTGCGCACCTGCAGGAGCTCGGCATCCGGGTCCTCCCGCCGAAGAGCTGAAAACTGAAGGACCCGCCTGTTCGCCCGCACCGGGCCGGTCCTTCAGAATGGCACCGGTAGCGTCGCGGCGTGCCCGACCTGTTCGACTCGGCCGCGGAGGACCGGCTGAAGGCGCAGGCGCCGCTGGCGGACCGGCTCCGCCCGACCAGCCTCGACGACATCGTCGGCCAGGACGAGGTGCTCGGTCCGGGCAAGCCGCTGCGGGTGCTGATCGAGGCCGACCGGCTGTCGTCGGTCGTGCTCTGGGGCCCGCCGGGGACGGGGAAGACGACGCTCGCCCGGGTCATCGCCCGCTCGACGTCGAAGGCGTTCGAGCCCCTCTCCGCGGTCAGCGCGACGGTCAAGGACGTGCGCGAGGTCGCCGCCCGGGCCCGCCAGCGGCTCGGCGAGCGGGGGCAGGGCACGATCCTCTTCCTCGACGAGGTCCACCGGTTCACGAAGTCGCAGCAGGACGCGCTGCTCCCCTCGGTCGAGGAGGGTCTGCTGGTCCTGGTCGGGGCGACCACCGAGAACCCGTACTTCGAGGTCAACCCGCCGCTGCTCTCGCGCTCGACGCTCTTCCGGCTCCAGCCGCTCGGCCCCGATGCGGTGCGGGCCCTGGCCGAGCGCGGCCTGGCCGCCGAGGGCGCGACGGCCGACGAGGACGCGCTGACGCACCTGGTCGACCGGGCCGGCGGCGACGGGCGCCAGGTGCTCACCGCGCTCGAGGTGGCGATCGCGCTGGCCGCCGAGCGGGCTCGTCCGGCCCGGGTCACGATGGACGACGCGGCCGCTGCGCTCGGCACGAAGGCGCTGCGCTACGGGCGTGACGACCACTACGACGTCATCAGCGCGTTCATCAAGAGCATCCGGGGCTCCGACGTCGACGCCGGCCTCTACTGGTTGGCCGTGATGCTCGAGGCCGGTGAGGACGCCCGCTTCATCGCCCGGCGCCTGGTCATCCTGGCCTCGGAGGACATCGGCATGGCCGATCCGCAGGCGATGGTCGTCGCCGACGCCGCGGCCCGTGCGCTCGAGTTCGTCGGCCTGCCCGAGGCGCAGCTCAACCTGGCCCAGGCGGTGGTCCACCTGGCCACGGCGCCGAAGTCCAACCGGGTGGCGATGGGGATCTGGAACGCCCGCAGCGACGTGCGGGAGCGGCCGTCGAGCGGCGTGCCCATGCACCTGCGCGACGCCCACTACCAGTCCGCCGCGAAGCTCGGCCACGGGAAGGGCTACGACTATCCTCACGACCACCCCGAGGGCTGGGTGGCTCAGGAGTACCGTCCGCCGGAGGTCGCCGACCGCCGCTACTACGAGCCCTCGGAGCACGGCCAGGAGAAGGAGATCGCCGACCGCATGCGTTCCAGCCGCTCTGAGGACGTGGACCGGTGAGCGCGATCGACCTGGCTGCGGTCGTCGCCGCGGTGCTCTCGCTCGTCGCCGTCGGAGCGCTCACGGTCGCGGTGATGTCGCTGGCGAGGAGCCTTCGCGAGCTGCGCACGCTGATGGCCGGCATCCAGGACGAAGCGCTCCCTGCGCTGGCCGACGCGACCGCCGCGGTGGTCGACGTCAGGGAGCAGGTCGAGCGGGTCGACGAGATCCTCGACGCGGCCGAGTCGATCTCGTCGCGGATCGACGGCGCGTCGCGGGTCGCCTACCTCGCGCTGTCGAAGCCCGTCATCAAGACCGCCGCGGTCGCCACCGGTACGCGACGGGCGGCCCGCCGGCTCCGGAGCGCCGAGGAGTGAGCGCGTGCTGAAGCGCACCATCTGGTTCACCGTGGGCGCCGCCACCGGCGTGGGTTCGTCGTGGTGGGTGCAGCGGCGCGTGCGGGAGGCGGCGGCCCACCTTCCCCAGCGCATGCAGCGGGAGGTGACGAACGCGGCGAAGCGGCGTGTCAACGACGTGTTCGCGGCCGCGTCGGAGGGACGCGCCGCGATGGCGGCTCGCGAGGCCGAGCTGCGCGAGCAGGTCGAGACGACCGCCGGACGCCGGGTCGACGCGCGTTCGACGTGATCGAGTGTCGCGAGTGCGGGCTGCAGCTCGCGGAGGGGGCCCGGTTCTGCCGGGCCTGCGGCACCCCGGTCACCGGTGAGCAGCCGGCCGCTAGCGGACCCCGACCCGACCCCGACGGCGGCTACTGGGCCGCGGTCGGACGGGCCGGGGCGGAGCGGGTCGGCGGAGCGCCGGCCGCGACTGCGACCGTGCCCCCGCCGCCGGCCGGTCCCACCCACGTCGCCCCGGCGGCGGTGCCGCCGCCCCGGCCGCCCTCGCGGCGCGCCGGGCTGATCGTCGCCGCGGTCATCGGCGCGCTGGTCGTCCTCGCGCTCGCCGTGCTCGTCGGCTACCAGCTCACCCGCCAGGACTCGGACGACGGGCAGGGCGCGGCGCGGTCCTCGACCACGTCACCGGGCTCGTCGGCTCCGCCCGGATCGGTGGTCGTGAAGCCGGCGGCCGTCGACGCGTCCTGCACCGGCGCGGACAGCCGCGACGCGGCCGGTCACGTCACGAGCTACGAACCGGCCCGGGCCGTCGACGGCGACGAGGCGACCGCGTGGCGCTGCGACGACGACGGCGTCGGCCAGACCCTGCGGATCCGGTTCGACCGGGCGGTGCACCTCGGCTCGGTCGGGCTGGTCCCCGGCATCGTGAAGGTCGACCCCGCCGACGGCACCGACCGATTCGTGCAGAACAACAAGATCGCCGAGGTCCGCTGGGTCTTCGACGGCGGGAAGACCGCCACCCAGTCGTTCGAGCCGAAGCCGGACCTGCAGCGCACGGCGGTCGATGTCACGACCGAGACGGTCACCGTCGAGATCCGCAGCGTCTTCCCCGGCAAGGTCACGCCGAACGACCACGGCCAGGGCCAGAAGCCCACCCGGAAGTCGCCTATCGCGGAGATCGAGCTCCGGGGTACCCCGTAGGCTCTGAGGTCTCATGGAATCGGCCGAGCTGCGACGGAGGTTCACCGCGTTCTTCGAGGCGCGCGGGCACACGCTCGTGCCGTCGGCCGGCCTGATCCCGCTGCACCCGACCGCCCCGATGTTCACGAACTCGGGGATGATGCAGTTCGTCCCGTACTGGCTCGACGAGGAGCCGGTGCCGTTCCGGCCGCCTCGGGCCACGTCCGTGCAGCGCTGCGTGCGGGCCGGCGGCAAGCACAACGACCTCGACGACATCGGTCGCTCCCGGCGCCACCTCAGCTTCTTCGAGATGCTGGGCAATTTCAGCTTCGACGACTACTTCAAGCCCGACGCGATCGCATGGGCGTGGGAGTTCCTGACCGAGGAGCTCGGCCTCGACGGTGACCGCATGTGGGTCACCGTGCACGTCAGCGATGACGAGGCCGAGCAGATCTGGGCCGACCACGTGGGCTTCCCGCGCGAGCGCATCCAGCGGCTCGACAAGGACAACTTCTGGGAGATGGGCGACACGGGCCCGTGCGGCCCCAGCTCGGAGATCTTCTGGGACTACGGCGAGCGCCTCGGCCCCGAGGGTGGTCCGGCCAACCCGGCGGGCGAGCAGCGCTACGTCGAGATCTGGAACCTCGTGTTCCAGCAGTACTTCCGGGGTGCGGACGGCCAGCTGCGCGACCTGGGCAGCAAGAACATCGATACCGGCGAGGGGTTCGAGCGCACGCTCGCGGTGCTGCAGGACAACCCGTCGCTGTACGTGGCGGACACGGTCAGCCGAATGGTCGACGCGGTGCAGTCGGTCACCGGGCACCGCCTCGGCGAGAGCGAGCAGGGCGACGTCGCGCTGCGGCTGATCGCGGACCACGCCCGCACGATGACGTTCCTCATCGCCGACGGCGTCATCCCGAGCAACGAGGACCGCGGCTACGTGTTGCGCCGCATCATCCGTCGTGCGATCCGCTTCGCGTACCTGCTCGGCGTCGAGCACGCGATCACGCCCCGCCTGGCCGAGCACGTCGTCGAGGTGATGGGCGATGCGTACCCCGAGGTGGTCGCCGCGGCCGAGCAGGTGCAGGTCGTCCTCGACCGCGAGGAGGACCAGTTCCGGCGCACCCTGCGGACCGGGCTCACCATCCTCGACACCGAGCTCGAGCGACTCGACGAGGGTGGCACCGTCGCCGGCTCGGTCGCCTTCCAGCTGCACGACACCTACGGCTTCCCGCTCGAGGTGACCACCGAGATCGCCGGCGACCGCGGCTACCAGGTCGACGTCGAGGCGTTCGACGCGGCGATGGCCGAGCAGCGGCGCCGCGCCCGTGAGTCGAGCCGCAAGGGCGGCGTCGCGGCGGGCGACACCGACGCCCAGTACGCGGCGATCCTGGCCGAGCACGGCACGAGCGTGTTCACCGGTCGCGAGGAGAACGAGTCGAAGGCCCGCATCCTCGCGATCGTTCCGCTGCCGGGCGCCGACGGCGACGGCGACGGCGAGGAGGTCGGGATCTTCCTCGACCGCACGCCCTTCTACGCCGAGTCCGGCGGCCAGGTCGGCGACACCGGCACCATCACCACCGCGACGGGCACCGCACAGGTGCTCGACACCACGAACGCGCGGCCGGGCCTGCCGGTCCACCGGGCGAAGATCGTCGAGGGCACCGTCGACGTGGGCCAGGAGGCCACCGCGTCGTTCGACGTGCTCCGCCGCGACGCGATCCGTCGCAACCACACGGGCACGCACATCCTCCACTGGGCGCTGCGGGAGGTGCTCGGCGACCACGTGAAGCAGCAGGGTTCGTACGTCGCTCCGGACCGGCTGCGCTTCGACTTCAGCCACTACGAGCCGGTCACCGCACAGCAGATCCAGGAGATCGAGGACCTGGCCAACCACGAGATCCTCGACAACGCGCCCGTCCACCACTTCGAGACGACCAAGGCGGAGGCGCAGGCCCTGGGGGCCATCGCGTTCTTCGGTGAGAAGTACGGCGAGATCGTCCGCGTGCTCGAGGCCGGCCGCCATTCGACCGAGCTGTGCGGCGGCACCCACGTCAAGGCGCTGGGCGACATCGGCCCGATGAAGATCGTGTCCGAGGGCTCGATCGGGTCGAACCTGCGGCGGGTCGAGGCGGTCACCGGTACCGGCCCCATCGAGCGGCTGCGGCGCGAGGAGGACCAGCTCGACCGGGCCGCGGGCCTCGTCGGCGTGCCGGCCGCCGAGCTGATCGACGGGATCACCAAGCGCCTCGACGAGGCGAAGGCGCTCCGCGACGAGATCAAGGCGCTCCGCAAGCAGCTCGCCGGAGGCGGCGCGGACGCGCTGGCCGAACAGGCGGTCGACGGGGTCGTGGTGGCCGAGGTCGAGGGCGTGGCCCGGGACGACCTGCGGGAGCTGGCGCTCGCGTTGCGGGACCGGCCGGGGATGCGGGGCGTGGTGCTCGGCAGCCGGCCCGAGGGCGGCGGCGTCACGATCATCGCGGCGGTCACGGCGGACAGCGGTCTGCACGCCGGGAACCTGATCGGCGACGCGGCGAAGACCGTCGGTGGCGGAGGCGGGAAGGCGGCCGACATCGCGCAGGCGGGCGGTCGCGATCCGTCCCGCCTCGCGGAGGCGCTCGACCAGGCCCGCGCCGCGGCCGGCATCCCGCCGGCCGGCTCGGCCGACTAGTTCGTGCGCGTCCTCGCCCTCGACCTCGGGACCCGCCGCGTCGGCGTGGCGGTCAGCGACGCCACCGAGACGCTCGCCTCGCCGCGGCCCTTCGTGGCGCGGTCAGGCGATCGTGCCCGCGATCACCGGCGCATCGCGGAGCTCGTGAGCGAGGAGGAGGCCGGTCTCGTGCTCGTCGGCCTGCCGCTGTCGCTCGACGGTCGCGAAGGGCCTGCTGCGCAGTCGGCCCGCGCCGAGGTCGAGGAGCTGCGGGAGGCGCTCGCCGTGCCGGTCGAGGTGCACGACGAACGGCTCACCACGGTCACCGCGCACCGCCTGCTCGCCGACCAGGGCCTCGACGCGCGACGCCGGCGCTCGGTCGTCGACGGTGCGGCCGCGGCGGTGCTGCTCCAGACCTGGCTCGACGGACGCCACCCGTCGTGAGCCGCACTCCCGAGGAGGAGTACGTGGACCTGCCGCCCGAGCGGCGCACACTGCCCCGGCTGTTCGTCGTCATGGCGATCCTGGCGGTGATGCTCCTCGTCGTCGGCCTCGGCATCCGGGGCTGGTACCAGCACAAGGTCGACCCGCCCGGTCCTCCGGGCAAGGCGGTGTCGGTGGAGATCGAGAAGGGCGCGACGCTGAGCGGCGTCGGCGGTGTGCTCGCCGACCGCAACGTGATCAGCAACGCGACGATCTTCCGGTTCTGGGCGCACGGCAAGAAGATCGAGGTGCAGGCGGGCTCCTACACCTTCCACCGCGACTCGTCGTTCGACGAGGCGCTCGACGTGATCCGCAAGGGCCCGGCGCCCCCGCCCGTCGAGAAGATCACGATCCCCGAGGGCGTCACGCTGAAGAAGTTCGTCGAGCTGCTGGCCAAGGCCGATCCCCGCTTCACCGCGGACAAGGTGCAGGCCGCGCTGGCCGACACCACGATCCGCTCCGCCTACGAGCCGACCGACCAGACGTCGCTCGAGGGCCTGCTGTTCCCGGCCACCTACGACATCGGCGACCAGGACGACGCGAACGCGATCGTGAAGCGGATGGTCGGCCAGATGGACATCGTCGCCACGAAGGCCGGGGTCGAGGGGGGCGTCCAGTCGGCGGGCGACGAGGTGCCCGAGCTGTCGCCCTACGAGATCCTCACGGTCGCGTCGTTGATCCAGGCCGAGGCGGGCAGCCCCGAGGAGGGTCCGAAGATCGCCCGGGTCATCTACAACCGGATGAACGACGACATGACGCTCGGCATCGACGCGACGTCGCGCTACGAGGCCGAGCTCAACGGCACCGACGTCGACTTCGACAGCGACTCGCCCTACAACACCCGACGCCACGTCGGCCTGCCGCCGACGCCCATCGACCTGCCCGGCGAGGCGGCCATCGACGCGGCGCTGCACCCGGCCGACGGGGACTGGCTGTACTACGTGCTGGAGGCACCGGGCCGGCACTTCTTCACCGCCTCGGAGTCGGAGTTCATCGACAAGAAGCACGAGTGCGAGCAGAAGGGCCTCGGTTGCGGCTGAGCCCGGAGCGACAGCCGTGAAGATAGGCGCGGTGATCGGCAAGCCGATCGACCACTCGCTCTCGCCGGCGATGCACAACGCGGCGTTCGAGGCGCTCGACCTGCCGTGGAGGTACCTCGCGATCTCGGTGCCCGAGGGGCACGCGGCCGAGGTCATCGAGGTGATGCGCACGGTGCCGTTCGCCGGGATGTCGGTGACGATGCCCCACAAGGCGGCCGTCGCCGACCTGGTCGACTCGTGCACGCCGATCGCCACCGTGCTCGGCGCGGTGAACTGCGTGTGGTGGCGCGGTGAGGAGCTGGTCGGCGACAACACCGACGGTGCCGGCTTCCTCGACGCGCTCGACCAGGACGAGGGATACGACCCGCGCGGCCAGCGGACGGTCGTCCTGGGCGCCGGCGGTGCCGCACGGGCGGTCATCCAGGCGCTCGGCGAGGCCGGGGCAGCCGAGGTGGTCGTCGTCAACCGCACCGCCGCCCGGGCCGAGGCTGCGGCGCGCCTCGCCGGTGACGCCGGCCGCGTCGGTTCGGAGGACGACATCGCCGGGTGCGACCTCGTCGTCAACGCGACCTCGGTGGGCATGGGCAGCGGCGCAGCGGCCGAACGGAGCCCCGTCGACGTCGAGCGGCTCGGCGGCGGGCAGCTGGTCGTCGACCTGATCTACGAGCCGGCCACCACTGCGCTGGTCCGGGCCGCCCGGGAGCGGGGCGCGGTGGCGGTGAACGGCCTCGGGATGCTGATCCACCAGGCGGCACACGCGTTCCGGCACTGGACCGGCGAGGACCCGCCGGTCGAGGTCATGTCGGCGGCCGCCACTGCGGAGCTGGCCCGCCGGGCCTAGCCCCCTTTGGGTCCTTCGGCCCCTCGAATCTGCCGGGTTCCGGCCGATGGTTGGGTTGTCCCGCCTGACCTCAGGAGGTCGCCGTGGCCCTGCAGGGCACCCTCGACACGTTCGCACTCGCCGATGTACTCCGTCTCCTGGCGGCGACCACGAAGTCCGGTCGCCTCCACATCGAGGGCGACCGAGGCACCGGCAG
>JAFBAD010000045.1 GCA_019247975.1 Acidimicrobiia bacterium | reverse complement strand
CTCGAGCTGGTGCTCCGGGCCGCCCGCTGGCGGGGGCGCGAGATGCGCATCCCCCGCTGGCTGCGCCTCACCCGTACGCAGCCGCTCCCCGAGCTGCCCGACGGCGTGGAGCTGCTCGACGCCCACCTGAGCGGCGGCACCGTGACGTTCCGCCTCGCGCTCCCGGGCGCGACCTCGCAGCTCGACGTCGGTCGCCTGCGTGACGCCGTCGTGCGCGGCGGGGTGGTACTCATCGGCTGATGCGTCCACCTCTGTCCGGCATCAAGGTCGTCGAGCTCGCGGTCGCGCTCGCGGCACCATCGGCCGCCGCCGTGCTCGGCGACTGGGGCGCCGAGGTGCTCAAGGTCGAGCAGCTCACCGGCGACCCGCAGCGTTACAACACGCAGAACGCGTACTTCCAGCTCGACAACCGTGGGAAGCGCGGCGTGTCGATCGACGTCAAGACGGACGAAGGCCGCGACATCCTCCTGCGCCTGCTCGATGACGCGGATGTGTTCGTCACCAACATCCGCCCGAGCGGGCTGACCCGGCTCGGGCTCGACTACGAGACGATCTCCGCGCGCTGCCCTCGTCTCGTCTACGCGGTCGTGTCCGGGTACGGGCTGACGGGCGCGGCCGCCGACAAGGCCGGCTACGACATCGGGGCGTACTGGTCGCGCGCAGGGGTCGCCGGCGCGCTCGCCGGGCCAGGTGAGCCACCGGTCCCCCGGCCCGCGTTCGGCGACCACCAGACCGCGATCGCGCTGGTCGCCGCCGTGTCCACTGCGCTGTTCGAGCGGGAGCGGACAGGCGAGGGCCGGCTCGTGTCGACGTCGCTCGTCCGGGCCGGCGCATGGGCCATCTCGTCGGACCTCACCGCCCACATGTCCGGCGAGCATCCCGAGCCGGGGCTGCGACGCGTCCTCTACAACCCGCTGCTCGGTTGCTACCGGGCCGGCGACGACCTCTGGTTCTGGTTGCTCGGGCTCGAAGCGACGCGGCACTGGCCGGGCGTGGCTGCAGCGATCGATCGGGAGGACCTGCTGACCGATGAGCGCTTCGCATCCTTCGGCGACCTCATCACCAACCGCCACGAGCTCGTCGCGATCCTCGACGAGGCGTTCGCGGCGCACCCGATGGTCGTGTGGGTCGAGCGCTTCGCCACACACGACGTCTGGTGGGACCCGGTCCAGGACTTCGACGCGGTCGTGGCCGATCCGGTGATGCACGAGGCCGGCGCGTTCCGGCCGATGCAGGGCGGGCGCACGCTGGTCACGCCGCCGGCCGATGTGGGCGTCGAGCTCGGTGAGGTCGCGCAGGCCCCCGAGCTGGGCCAGCACACCGAGGAGGTGCTCCTCGAGCTCGGCTACGACTGGGACGGCATCACCGCGCTCAAGGAGCAGGGCGTCATCCCGTAGGGAACCAGATCACGGTCCCGGCCCGGATGGTGGCGACGACCTCGACGTCGGTGGGGTCGCGCAGGGGTGCTGACAGCACGCACAGGTCGGCGGGCCCTCCGACCGCGACCGGTCCGTCGGTGCAGAGCGCGAGCGCATCTTGGACGGGCATGCGCTCGGCGGCTCCGAGGATCTGCCCGCTCGGCGTGCGCCGTTCGACCGCCGCCGCGATCGCCCGCCACGGGTCGGGCCGGGTGTACGGCGCGTCGGTGCTGGCGAGCACGGGGACGCCGAGCGCGAGCAGCGAACGGCACCGGTAGAGGAACGGGAGGTCGTCGGCGTCGACCTCGGCGAGGTACTCGTCGCCCCGCTCGGCGACGAAGCCGGGTTGGCTGACGACGGTGAGGCCGAGGCGGACGAGGTCGGTCGCGAGGTCGTCGGGGACGACCGAACCGTGCTCGACGCGATCGCCCGGCCGCGCGCCGGCGACGTCCCACGCGGCCACCGCCAGCGCGAGCGATGCGCGGGTCACGCAGTGGATCGCGGCGCACCGGTCGTGGCGGTGGGCGGTGGCGATGCCGTCCGCGATCGCGTCGACCGACGGATACGACGCGTCGTCGATCACCAGCTTCACCGGTCCCCACTCGAGTCCGGGTGGAACGGGCTTGCCGGCCAGTTCCGGGCCACCGGTGACGACGACCCGCTGCGGCAGCGCGCCGGACCGGACGGCGGCGGCGAGCCGGTCCAGATCCGAGAGCGACGTGTACGGCGTCGTGTCGGTGACCGCGGTGACGCCCCTCGCCGCCAGCTGCGTGCCGAGCTGTGCGAGGTCGACGTGGTCGGGCGCCGGTAGCCGCCCTCGCAGCAGCGCGTCGCCGCGATGGATGCGGCCGGTCGGTCGCCCGCAGGGGTCGCGCTCGACCTCCGGTGCGTCGAGCCCGTCGATCCCGGCGGCGGTGACGCCGGCGCTGTTGAGCGTCCAGCGGGCACCGGTGCGGTCCTGCACCCTGACCGGGCGATCGGGCACGAGCGCGTCGAGCCCGTCGCGGTCGAGGTCGCCGGCCACCGAGTGGTGGTAGGCGGTCGCCCGCAACCAGGCGCCGGCCGGGAGCCGCCCGTCGGCGCCGGTCAGTGCCCGCTCGAACCCGGACCGGTCGACGACCTCGGGCGGTCCGAGCCGGACGGATGCGGCGTCCGCAGCCGTGGCCATGAGGTGGATGTGGTGGTCGTGCAGACCCGGCACCACCGAGGCGCCGGCCGCGTCGATGGTCGGCGCATCGTCGGCGGCGGTCAGCGCCGGCCCGATGGCGACGATCCGGCCGTCGCGCGCGAGCACGTCGACGAGGCCGGCGTGGCCGGCGACCTCGGCGTTGCGGATCAGGAGCGAACCGGCCATCTGCGCGCCATGATCGCCGCGATGGCCCTGACCGAGGTACCGCTGCGGAGCTGGCTGGCCGCACTGCGGGGTGGGCCGGCCGCAGGCCCGTGGGCGGAGCCGGGGTCGACCGACGTCGTGGTGATCGACCTCGACGCAGACGACGGCGAGCCGCTATCGACCCTCCACACCGGCCGGCCGGTGGTCGTGCTGGGCCTCACCGCGGGCGATCTCCCTCACGAGCACCGGCTGGCATCGGTGTGTGACGCGGTGGTGCAGGCCGGTGACCCGGTCGTCGACGCGATCGCCGCAACGGTCCGCACCCACCCGATCGCGTCCGCAGCCTTCGCCCTCCTGCTGCGTGGATCGGAGCATCGGTCGGCGGACGACGGCCTGCTGGCCGAGTCAGCCGTGTACTCCGCGCTGCAGGCCGGTCCCGAGTTCGCAGCATGGCGCGCCGGTCGACCGGCGAAGGTCCGCCACGAGGAAGGACCGCCGGTCGTCCTCCGGCGCGACGGCGACGAGCTGCACGTCGTGCTGCACCGGCCGCACGTCCGCAACGCGCTGAGCTCGGCCATGCGCGACGCGCTGGTCGACGCGTTCGCGCTCGTGCACGCCGACCCGTCGATCACGCGCGTCCACCTCGAAGGCGACGGCGCGGCCTTCTGCGCGGGCGGCGACCTCGACGAGTTCGGCTCGTTCGACGACCCGGCGAGTGCGCACCTCGTGCGCGTGCAGCAGAGCGCAGGCCGGGCGATCGACGCGACGCGCGATCGCGTCACCGCCCATCTCCACGGCGCATGCGTCGGCTCGGGCATCGAGCTCCCCGCCTTCGCCGCCGACGTCGTCGCCGATCACTCGACCGAGATCTCGCTGCCCGAGGTCTCGTTGGGACTGGTCCCCGGCGCGGGCGGGACGGTCAGCCTCCCCCGGCGGATCGGCCGGCACCGGACCGCTCGGCTCGGCCTCTCCGGCGAGACGATCGACGCGGCGACCGCCCTCGACTGGGGCCTCGTCGACCGGCTGGCGTGATCCTTATGGGGTGAACTCGGAGGTCAGCTCGTCGCGCAGGACCCGGCGCAGGAGCTTGCCGGTCTCGTTGAACGGCAGCTCCTGGCGGAACTGGATGTGCTCGGGCGTCTTGGTCGAGCGCAGCTGGGTGCGGACGTGGTCCTGCAGCTCGGCCTCGCTGATCGTCTCGCCCGGGTGCAGCACCACGGCCGCCACCACCTGCTCGCCCCACTCGGTGGACGGGATGCCGACGACCGCAGCCTGGTCGACGCCCGGCGCGGTGAGCAGCACCTCCTCGATCTCACCCGGGGAGAGGTTCTCGCCGCCCCGCACGATCACATCGTCGAGGCGCCCGTGGACGAACAGGTACCCCGCCTCGTCGAGGACCCCTGCGTCACGGGTCGGGAACCAGCCGTCGTCGACGAGCTGCGAACGGCCGAGGTACTCGCCCGACACCTGCTCGCCCCGCACCCAGATCTCGCCCCGCTCGCCGGTCGGGACCGGTTGGCCGTCGGCGTCGCGGATCGAGACCTCGAGCGTCGGCAGCGGCTGACCGACCGACCCCAGCCGCGCCCGCACCGCGGGGTCGTCGCTCGCGAACGCGGCGCGGTGGTCGTCGGGGCCGAGCAGCGCGATCGTGCTCGACGTCTCGGTGAGCCCGTAGGCGTTGACGAAGGCGACGTCGGGCAGCAACCGCATCGCCCGCTCGATGACCGGTACGGGCATCGGGCCGCCGCCGTACGACATGCTGCGCATCGACGGCAGACCGCCACCGTCGGCCTCGATGACGTCGAGGATGCGGCCGAGCATGGTCGGGACGACCATCGCGTGGGTCACGCCCTCCGCTCGGACCGTGTCGACCCACTCCTTCGGTTCGAAGGCTTCGAGGTGCACGACACGACGGCCGCCGTAGGTCGCCGACAGCGCGGCCGAGATCCCGGCGATGTGGTACGGCGGCACGCTGACGATCGCGCACTCGTCCTCGCCGGCTCCGGCGAACTCGATGGTCGAGACGATGTACGACGCGAGGTTCTTGTGGCGGAGGACCGCGGCCTTGGGCTCGCCGGTCGTACCGCTCGTGAAGAGCAGCACCGCGATGTCGTCGGGGTCGCCCGCGTAGCCGTCGCCCTCCTCGGAGGACTCGTCGTCGGCCATCGCGAGCAGCTCGTCGCGGGTGATGAGCTCGACGTCGTCCATCGGACCGAGCCGCTCGGCGACGCCCTCGCCGACGACGATCGTCGCCGGGGCGGTCCGGGCGACGATGGCGCGCAGCTGGTCGTCGGTCAGGCGGTAGTTGATCGGCACGAACGGCTTGCCCGCGATCGCGGAGCCGAAAAGCAGCAGCGGGACCGCCTCGGAGTTGAGGTCGACCAGCGCGATCCGCTCGCCGTGCCGTCCGGCCAGCTGCGCGCCCAGACGGCGGGCCCGCACCGCCAACCCGGCCGCGGTGAGCCCGCCCTCCCGGGACCCGATGACGATCCGGTCGCCGAGCCCGTCGCCGGCCATCTCCAGCAACATCCCGAGGTGCATCGGGGCAGCTTCGTGGGGGCCGCGTGCCATGGGCAAACGGACCGATAGTCTCCCCGCCCATGCAGCTGAAGGCCGGGACACGACTGCAGAGCGTCACGTGCGACACCCAGGTCGTCGTCGTGAAGGCTCCGGACGGCGACGTCGACGTGCGCTGCGGCGGCGAACCGATGGTGCCCGTCGACGAGACGCCTGACCGCAAGCCGCCCGCCGCCGACCACTCGAACGGCACGCAGCTCGGCAAGCGCTACGCCAGCGACGCCGCCGGCATCGAGCTCCTCTGCTCGAAGGCGGGCGAGGGTTCGTTGAGCATCGGTGACGAGCCGGTGCCGCTCAAGGACGCCAAGGCGCTGCCCTCCTCGGACTGATCACCGGAGGTTGGGGATCACCTCGGCCCAGCGGTCGATGAAGGGGAAGGTGGCGGTCGGGTCGTCCCACCCCGTGCGCGATGCGCCGATCACCACCCGTTCGATCCCGAGGTCGCGGTAGCGCCGCAGGCGGTCCGCGTCCGGATCGCCGAAGGTCTCGAGCGTGATCGGCACGTCGTCGCGGCCGGCCGCTTCCACTGCTTCGCGGAACCGGGTGACCCGCTTCTCCACGTTGCCCAGCGCGACGTCCATCGGCGCCCACCCGTCGGCCAGCTCGGCCGCCTGTTGCGTGCCGAGGCGGCCGCCCGCGCCCCAGATCACCGGCGGGTGGGGCGACTGCGCCGGCTTGGGGAAGGCCCACACCGGATCGAAGTCGTAGAACTCGCCGTGGAACTCGGCTTCGTCGTCGCACCACAGCGCCCGCAGCGCGGCAACGCACTCGGCCAGTGCGCGGTAGCGCTTCGACCACGGGACCGGCCGGTGGTCGGCCAGCTCCTCGACGTTCCATCCGACGCCGACACCGAACAGCACCCGTCCCTTCGACAGCACGTCGAGGGTGGCGACCGTCTTCGCGAGCGCGAACAGGTCGTGCTCGAGCGGCAGGGCGACGCCCGTGGCGAGGCGCAGGTGCTCGGTCGCGGCCGCCGCCGCGGTCAGGCTCACGAACGGATCCATCATCCGCGTGTACTGCTTCGGCATCTCGCCGCCCGCGGGGTACGGCGTGGTGCGCGACACCGGGATGTGCGAGTGCTCGCCGATCCAGAGCGACTCGTAGCCCCGTTCCTCGAGCGCTCGCGCCAGCGTGGCCGGGTCGGGATCCTCCGGCGTGTTCATCGTCGTGAAGCCCACCCGCACGAAAAGTGAGTATTACTGGCAGATGCGCCGAGAGCTGTACCAGCAGGAGCACGAGGAGCTGCGCGGCAGCTTCCGGAGCTGGCTGGACAAGGAGGTCGTGCCGCACCAGCAGGAGTGGGCGGCTGCAGGCATCGTGCCGCGCGAGCTGTTCGCCGATGCCGGGCGCCACGGGTTCCTCGCCTTCGAGGTGCCCGAGGAGCACGGCGGCGGCGGCGTGGCCGACTTCCGCTTCAACGCGGTCATCGGCGAGGAGGTGCAGGCGGCCGGCGTCGGCGGTGCCGGCCTCGGCATCACGCTGCACAACGACATCTGCCTCCCCTACTTCATGCGCTACTGCACCGGCGAGCAGCGGGAGCGCTGGCTGCCGGGCATCGCGTCGGGCGAGCTGATCACCGCGATCGCCATGACCGAGCCGGGCATCGGCTCGGACCTCGCGTCGATGTCGACGTCCGCCATCCGCGACGGCGACCACTACGTCGTCAACGGGTCGAAGACGTTCATCACGAACGGCATCAACGCGGACCTCGTCATCACCGCGGTGAAGACCGATCCGAGCCAACGCCACAAGGGCATGTCGCTCGTCGTGCTCGAGCGGGGCATGGACGGCTTCGAGCGGGGGCGCAACCTCGAGAAGATCGGCCAGCACGCGCAGGACACCGCCGAGCTGTTCTTCACCGACGTGCAGGTGCCGGTGGCGAACCTGCTCGGCGAGGAGGGCCAGGGCTTCTACCAGCTCACGGCCAACCTGCCGCAGGAGCGGCTGTCGATCGCGATGTCGGGCGTGGCTGCGGCGCGCGCCGCACTCACCTGGACGCTCGAGTACGTGAAGGAGCGCACCGCCTTCGGCCAGGCGATCGGCTCCTTCCAGAACTCGAAGTTCGTGCTGGCCGAGATCGCCACCGAGGTGGAGATCGGTGAGACGTTCGTCGACCGCTGCGTCGTCGCGCTCAACGCCGGTGAGCTCACGGCGGTCGAAGCGGCCGAGGCGAAGTGGTGGTGCACCGAGCTGCAGAAGCGGGTGGTCGACCGGTGCCTGCAGCTGTTCGGCGGTTACGGCTACATGCTCGAGTACCCGATCGCCCGTGCCTACGCGGACGCCCGCATCACCACGATCTACGGCGGGACCACCGAGATCATGAAGGAGATCATCGGCCGCTCGCTCGGGCTCTGATCGGCTCTCCTAAGGTGCGCGGCGTGGACGAGCTGACCTTCACGGACCCCGACGGCGTCGAGGTCTTCTACCGGCGCTGGCTCCCGGACGGTGCTCCGCAGCGGACGGTCCTGGTGGCGCACGGCATGAGCGAGCACTCGGGCCGCTACGACCGCTTCGCCCAGCTGCTGCGGTCCGACGGCGCGGCGGTGTTCGCACCGGATCATCAGGGCCACGGTCGCACCGCCTCGGCGACCGGACCCGGCCGGACCGGACCCTCCGGGTTCGACGGCATCATCGAAGACGTCGACCAGCTCGCCTCTCTCGCGACGGAGAGCGTCGACACCGACGTGCCGCTGGTGCTCTTCGGTCACTCGATGGGTGCGGCGATCGCGCTGCGCTACGCCGTCGTGCACGGCGACCGCCTCGACGCGCTGATCCTGTGCGGCACGCCGGGCGGCGGGCCGGAGGTGGCCGAGCTGGCGGAAGGGCTGCGCCAGGCGGTCGACGCCGGCATGGCCGACGAGCCCGTTGCTGCGCTCGACGTGTTCAACGAGGCGTTCGAGCCCGCCCGCACGAAGTTCGACTGGCTGTCGCGCGACGAGGCCGAGGTCGACGCGTACATCGCCGACCCGCTCTGCGGCGACGGCATGCCGATGACCTACGGTTTCCTGGCCGGGTTCATGGGAGCGATGGCCGGATCGACCGAGCCGGAGGGCCTGGCCCGCATCCCGGCGTCGCTGCCGACCCTGCTCATCACCGGCGAGCAGGACCCGGCGTCGAACATGGCCGCCGGCGTGCGTGACCTCGAGGCGGGCCTCCGGGCCGGCCACGACGACGTGACCGCGATCTACTACCCCGGCGCACGCCACGAGCTGTTGAACGAGACCAACCGCGACGAGGTCCAGGGGGACGTGACCCGCTGGATCGACGAGCACGTGAAAGGAACCAAGTGAGCGACGAACCGGTGTTGGTGACCGAGCAGCGGGATGCGGTGAGGGTGCTCCGCCTGAACCGCCCCGAGGCCCGCAACGCGCTGAGCCCCGAGCTGCTCGGCGACATCGGGCGGGGCATGGTCGCCGCAGAGGCCGACCCCGACACGCGTTGCGTGGTGCTGACCGGCACCGGCGACCGCGCCTTCTGCGCGGGCATGGACCTGCGGGCGTTCGCCGAGGGCGGCTCGCCGACCGCCGGCGCCGAGGACGGGATGGCGGGCTTCGTCCGCTTCACCCGCGGCGACCTCGAGATCCCCGTCGTCGGCGCGGCCAACGCGACCGCGGTCGCAGGCGGCTTCGAGCTGCTGCTGGGATGCGACGTCGTCATCGCCTCGTCCGAGGCCAAGTTCGGCGTGCCCGAGGTGAAGCGGGGCCTCTTCGCGGCCGGCGGCGGGGTCTTCCTCGGCACCCGCATCCCGCTGGCCGTCGCCCTGGAGTTCCTGCTGACCGGTGATCTCGTCGACGCCGAGCGGGCCCGGTCCCTCGGCCTGGTGAACCAGGTCGTCGCCCCGGATCAGGTGATGGACGCCGCGATCGCCATGGCGACCCGCATCGCGGCGAACGGCCCGCTCGCCCTGGCCGCGACCAAGAAGCTCGCCCGCACCGCGGTCACCGACGCGGCCGCCGCCGGCGAGCTGATGAAGGAGTGGCAGCCCAAGGTCTTCAACAGCGAAGACGCCAAGGAAGGCGCCACCGCCTTCATCGAGCGCCGGGACCCCGTCTGGAAGGGCCGCTGAACCACCCCCGAGGGCGAAATTGGCCGGGTTGGCCGCGCATGGCGCGGGTAACCGGGCCAATTTCGGGTTGTCAGGGGGTGGGGGCTACTCGTTCCACGAACTCGAGGACGGCGTCGTTGAAGGCGTCGTTGCGGTCGCCGGCGACCATGTGGCCGGCGCCGGCGACGTCGACCACCTCAGCGTGGGGAACCAGCTCCTGCAGCTCGCGCACGCCCTCTTCGCTCACGATGTCGCTCATCCGGCCGCGCACCAGCAGGGTCGGGACCTTCACCCGAGCGGCAGCTGCGGTCAGGCGGCCGTGGTCGACGAGGCCCTCCTGACCGTCGATCCCCTCGCGGGCGTCGATGAAGCGGGGGTCCCAGTGCCAGTGCCAGCGACCATCCTCCTTCAGGCGGAGGTTCTTCTGCAGCCCTGAGAGGTCCTTCGGACGCGGGCGGTGCGGCACGAAGGCGGCGATCACGTCGGCCGCGTCCTCGAGCCGCTCGAAGCCGTCCATGCCCTGCATCATGAAGTCGTGGATGTGCATCGCGCCTTCCTGCTCGACGCGCGGCGTGACGTCGACCAGGACGAGCGCAGTTGTCACCGGCATGGTCGCCTCACCTACGGCGACGAGCGATGCGAGCCCGCCGAGCGACGCGCCGACCAGCACCGGGAGCGACGGCAACGAGAGCGCGACCGACCGCACGTCCTCGGCGAACGCGGTCATGCCGTAGTCCGCGTCGGGCGCCCAGTCGCTGTCGCCATGGCCACGGAGGTCGACCGACAGCGCGTAGCGGCCACGAGCGGCGAAGACCTGACCCGCACCGCCCCAGGCGTGGCGGGTCTGGCCGCCGCCGTGGAGCAGGACGATCGGTGGTCGGTCGGGGTCGCCGTACGTGGTCGCGGCGAGCTGCAGGCCGTGGCCGGCCAGTCGGATGTCGGTCACCGGTGGATCAGTTGATCAGCGGGTCGCGCGGCAGGCCGAGGATGCGCTCGCCGATCTGGTTGCGCTTGATCTCCGACGTGCCGCCGGCGATCGACATCGCGCGGTGCATGAGCACCATCATCCCGGTCATCGCGTTCGCGCCGTCCATGTAGACGGTGTCGCGACCGCTGAGGTCGACCATCATCGCGGCGGCCTCGTGGCCCTGCTCCGACAGCACCAGCTTGGTGACGTTGCCCTCAGGACCGGGGCCGCCGCCCGCGACCGCACGGTGCGCGCTGCGCAGGTTCATCGACGCCATCGCGTGGTTGATCGCTGCGTACCGGCCGATGCGAGCGGCGCCACCGGCCATGCGATCGGGGTTCGCGTCGTAGGCGGCGATCAGGCCGTCGACCGGCATGCCGCCGCCGCCCTGGCCACCGCCGATGCTCACGCTCTCGTTGCCGAGCGTCGCCCGGGCCACCGTCCAGCCGTTGTCGACCGGACCGACCACGTCATCATCGGGCACGAACACGTCGTCGAAGAAGACCTCGTTGAACTCGGAGTTGCCGGTCGGCATCTTGAGCGGTCGCACTTCGACGCCCGGTGCCTTCATGTCGATGACCATCGTCGTGATGCCGTTGTGCTTCGGCGCGTCCGGGTTGGTGCGGACAGTCGCGAACCCGTAGCGGGCGAGGTGCGCACCGCTGGTCCAGACCTTCTGGCCGCTGACCTTCCAGCCGCCGTCGACCCGCGTGCCGCGCGTCTTGATGCCGGCCGCGTCGGACCCGGCGTCGGGCTCGCTGAACAGCTGGCACCAGATCAGCTCCTGGCGCAGCGCCGGCAGGACCCAGCGGGACACCTGGTCCTCGGTGGCGTGCTGGATGAGCGTGAGGATGACCCAACCGGTGATCGAGTACTGCGGCCGTTCGATGCCGGCTGCGCCGAGCTCCTGCTCGATCACGAGCTGCTCGACCGCACCCGCACCGCGTCCCCACGGCTCCGGCCAGTGCGGCATCGCGTAGCCGGAGGTGACGAGCTGCTCGCGCTGGGCGTCCGCGTCGAGGTCCTTGATCGTGTCGATGAACTCGCGCACCGTCGTGCGGATCTCCTCGGCCTCGGGCGGCAGGTCGACCGACTTGGCCCGGCGCACGCCGCGGCGGGCGAGGTCGGTGACGTCGGCGGCCGCGCCGTCCGGGTCGAGCACCGCCTCGAGCGCGGTGGCCCGACGCATGTAGAGGTGCGCGTCGTGCTCCCAGGTGAAGCCGATGCCGCCGTGCACCTGCGTGTTCAGGTTGGCGCACTCGTCGGCGGCGGTCGCGGCGAGCGTGGCCGCCACCGCCGCTGCGTAGCTGAGCTGGTCACCACCGGTCGACGCCGCCCGGGCCGCGTCCCACACGGCGGCGGTGGCGAGCTCGGCGGCGACGAGCATGTTGGCGCAGTGGTGCTTCACCGCCTGGTACGTGGCGATCGGCCGGCCGAACTGGATGCGTTCCTTCGCGTACGCCGCCGCGAGCTCCGTGCACTCACGGGCGACGCCGGTGGCCTCGGCGGAGAAGATCGTGCGGGCCAGGTCGACGAGCGTCTGCCGCGCGCCCGGGAGCACGTCGGCGGCGGCGCCGTCGAAGGTCACCCGGGACGAGCGCCGCGTCGGGTCGAGGTTGGTCGGCGTCTCGACGCTGGTGCCGCTACCGATCTCCACGACCGCGACGTCGTCGCCCGCAGGAACGAGCACGACGTCGGCGAGGCCGCCGCCGACCACCACTGCCGCGGAGCCGTGGACCTTGCCGTTGCGGATCTCGACGTCCGCGGCCAGCGCCACGCCGGCCTTCGTCGCCCCGCCGGCCAGGCCCGGAAGCCAACGGCTCTTCGCGCCGTCGTCACCCGAGGCGGCGATCACCGCGCTGGCGATGACCGTCGGTACGAACGGACCGGGCGTGATCGCCTGGCCGAGCTCTTCGACCACGATCACGAGCTCGGAGAGGGTGTAGCCGGACCCGCCGTGCTCCTCGGGCAGGTGCAGGCCGAGCCAGCCGAGGGCCACGACCTCGTCCCAGAAGTCGGGCACGCCTTCGGTCTCGGCCTCGAGCAGCGCCCTCGCCGCAGCCCGGGCGCCGTGCTTCTCCAGCACCTCGGAGGCGGTCTGGGACAGAGCCTGGTGGTCCTCGGTGATCGCGATCGTCATGGGTGGTGGCAGTCCTCTGCTGAGGTGGTAGTGGTCATTCGGAAATCCCGTTTGCAACCGTACCGGCGCCGAGGGCCCGGTTCACGAAGGAGACGAGGGAGGCTCGCAGCCCGTCCCGCTGCGAGCGCGAGGTTGCGTCATGGAGGCGCGACGCCGTCTCCCAGGTCAACGCGCTGACCTGGGCGGCGTCGCCGTCGGGGTCGATGCCGTGGAACGACCCGTCAGCCGCGCCGGTGGCGAGCACGGAGCGCAGCGGGACGATGAGCAGCTCCAGCGCACGGCGGACCTCTGCGGGATCGAGCGAGCGCATCGCGTCCGGGGCGAGCAGCACCGCGGCCCGGCGGGCGCGGGGCCGGTCGAGGCCGAAGCCGAGGATCTCGTCGATCCACGTGGCGAGCGCGTCGACCGGCGTGTGCGCCACCGACACCCGGCGCTCCACCGCGGTGGCGAACTGCTCCGCCTCCCGGCGGAACAGGCCCCGCAGCAGGTCCTCCTTCGAGGCGAAGTGCCGGTAGAAGGAGCGGGTCGACATCCCCGCTTCGGTGAGGATGTCGTTGACGGTGACCTGCTGGTAGCCGGCGCGCCGCATCACCTCGAACGCAGCGTCGAGGAGCAGCTCCAGCTCCTCGGCCTCCTCGTAGCGGCGGGGCCGGCCGGGCCGCGTGACGACCCCGGGCTCGGCGGCGGAGGACCTGGCCACGGCGCTCACGGTAGCGACGGAACCCGCCGCGGTTCTTGCGCCGGCCGCACCGGGGGCAATAGAGCTTGCGGTTCCGATCGAAGGAGGAGCCAGGTGGAGATCAAGGGCAAGAAGGCCGTCGTGGTGGGTGGTGCATCGGGCATGGCCCGGTCGAGCGCCGAGCAGCTCGCCGCGAAGGGCGCGTCCGTCTCGATCCTCGACCTGGCCTCGTCGGCCGGTGACGAGGTGGCGAAGTCGCTCGGCGGCTCGTTCTTCCCGGTCGACGTGACCGACTGGGAGGGCGCGGAGCAGGCGCTCGCCGGCGCGGTCGAGGCGATGGGCGGCCTGCACATCGCGGTCAACACCGCAGGCGGCGGCATCGCCAAGCGCACGCTCACGAAGGAAGGCCCGCACCCGCTCCAGGACTTCCAGAAGGTCATCGACCTGAACCTCGTCGCGACGTTCAACCTGAACCGGCTCCAGGCGTCGCACATGTCGAAGAACGAGCCCGAGGACGGTGAGCGCGGCGTGATCATCGACACCGCGTCGATCGCCGCCTTCGAGGGCCAGATCGGTCAGGTCGCCTACACCGCGGCGAAGGCCGGCATCGCCGGCATGACCTTCACCATGGCCCGTGATCTCGGCAGCCTCGGCATCCGCGTGCTCACGATCGCGCCGAGCCTGTTCAGCACCGGCCTCACCGAGGGCATCCCCGACGAGTACGCCGACGTGCTCACCAAGGACGCGGCGTTCCCGAAGCGGATGGGCCGTCCCGAGGAGTACGGCCGGCTGGCCGTCGCCATCGTCGAGACCCCGATGCTCAACGGCTCGACCATCCGCCTCGACGCCGGCCAGCGGTTCGCGCCGAAGTAGGCCCGCAGCCGTGGACGGGCACCACGCCGGGGCACCACCGCTCCCGCCGGTCGAGCGGCTCCGGCCGGGGCTGTGGAGCATCCCCGTGCCGTTGCCGATGTCGTCGCTCGGCCACGTGTTCGTCTACCTGTTCGAGTCCGACGACGGCGCGTACGTCGTCGACGCGGGCTGGAACACCGACGAGGCCTACGGCGCAGTCGTGGCCGGCCTGGCCAAGGCGGGCTACGAGATCACCGACCTGCGCGGGGTCATGGTCACCCACGTGCACCCCGACCACTACGGCCTCGCGGGGCGGCTGCGTGAGGCGTCGGGCGCGTGGATCTCGCTGCACCCGGCCGACGCAGGCCTGATCGAGCACCGCTACATCGATCCGAGCGACCTGCTCGAGCGCATGAGCGCCCTGATGCGGCGGGCCGGCGCGCCGCAGGACGTGATCGAGTCGCTCACCCAGGCCGCGATGCCCGTACGGCCGCTCGTCGACCCGGTCCTGCCCGACGTGCTCCTCGAGGACGGCGACCGGCCCGAGGTGAAGGGGTGGGACCTCAAGGCCATCTGGACGCCGGGCCACTCGCCGGGGCACCTGTGCTTCTGGGAACCGGCCAACCAGCTGATGCTCTCGGGCGACCACGTGCTCCCCCGCATCACGCCGAACATCCCGTTCCACCCGCAGGCCGGCGACAACCCGCTCGGCGACTTCCTCAACGCGCTCGACAAGGTCGACCAGTACCCCGCGCAGGAGGTGCTCCCCGCGCACGAGCACCGCTTCGTCGACCTGTCGGGGCGGGTCCTCCAGCTCAAGGAGCACCACGAGCACCGCTTCGACGAGATCGTCGTCGCGCTGCGCTCGGGCGTGACCACGTCGTGGGCGATCGCCGAGAACATGTCGTGGTCCCGGTCGTGGGACAAGATCGAGGGCTTCATGAAGCGCGCCGCGCTGGGCGAGGCGCTCGCCCACCTGCGGGCGCTGGAGCGCCGCGGCATCGTGCGCGAGCTCGACGGCGAGCCGGCCACCTGGGAGCTGCTCGAGGACTGATCGCCCGAGCCGTCCAGCACGGCGGGCTGTCGCCCTCGTAGGTTTGCGCCCCGTGGCCGTGCGGTCGACCCGTTCCGTCCACCCCGTGGAGGTGGTGACCGTCGTCGGCGGGAGCGCGGTCCTGCTCGGCAGCTGGATCGTCGTCGTGCGGGACCACGGTGTCCCTGCGTGGGAGGCCGACCTGTTCCAGGGGATCAACGGGCTGCCCGGGGCCATCTGGCCGGTCGTGTGGGGGCCGATGCAGATCGGGAGCCTGGTCGGCTCCCTGATCGTGGTGGCGATCACCTACGCGGTCGGCCGTGACGGCCGGCTCACGCTGGCGGCGTTCGTGGCGAGCCAGGCCGCCTGGTGGTCGGGCAAGGCCGTGAAGCACGAGGTCAACCGGGGCCGGCCAGGAGCGTTCTTCGCCGATGCGCACATCCGCGAGCACGCCGGCGGGGTCGGTTACGTGTCCGGGCACAGCGCGGTCGCGTTCGCGCTGGCGGCCGTGCTCGCGCCGTCGCTCCCCTCGCGCTGGCGGCCCGTCGCTCTGGGAGCGGCGATGCTCGTCGGCTTCGCGCGGGTGTACGCAGGCGCGCACCTGCCGCTCGACGTGGTCGGCGGAGCCGGTCTCGGGGTGCTGTGCGGCACCCTGTCCCGCTGGGCGTTCGGGCTCGGCGGTGAAGGGCTGCCTCCCCGCATCGACCGGCGGGGCGGCCAGGTCAGATGAGGCCGCGCCGCTCGAGGCGGTGGAAGCTCCACCAGCCCGGGAGGATCGGCAACCAGTAGGTCAGCAGCCGGTACGCGAGGACCGCGGCGACCGCCTTGCCGGGGTCCATGCCGACGCCGGTGAACCCGGCGACGAGGGCGGCCTCCATCGCGCCGAGCCCGCCAGGCGTCGGCGCTGCTGACGCGACGATGGAGGCGCCGAGGTACACCGCCCCCACCTGCGCGATCGAGACCCCGCCGTTGAAGGCGGCGCACGCCGCGGCCAGCGACGCGATGTAGGCGAGGGTGACACCCATCGAACCGCCGAAGAGCGCGGCGAGCTTGGCCGGCATGCGGGCGAGGATCGTCATGCTCCTCCAGGACCGCTGGAGGAAGGTGACGACTCGGGTGCGCACGATGCGCCGGCCCCGCCGCGTCGCGAGGGCCAC
>JAFBAD010000010.1 GCA_019247975.1 Acidimicrobiia bacterium | reverse complement strand
GCGTCGAACACGCCGTACGTCGACGGGTAGGTGATCATCGCGCTGGCGACGCGGCCGGCGTTCGCCGCGCACTTGGCTTCGAGGTCGGCGAGGTCGACGTTGCCGTCCGCATCGCAGCGCACGACGACGACCTGCATGCCGACCATCTGCGCGCTCGCCGGATTGGTGCCGTGCGCCGATTCCGGGATCAGGCACACCGTGCGCGCGCTGTCGCCGCGCGACGCGTGCCAGGCGCGGATCGCGAGCAGCCCCGCGTATTCGCCCTGCGAGCCGGCGTTGGGCTGGAGGCTCACGCCGGCGTATCCCGTCGCCTCCGAAAGCCATGCGGCGAGCTGCGCCGCGAGCTCGGTGTAGCCGGCGCGCTGCGCGGCCGGCGCGTACGGGTGGATGTCCGCGAACCCTGTCCAGGTGATCGGGATCATCTCGCTCGTCGCGTTCAGCTTCATCGTGCACGAGCCGAGCGGGATCATCGAGCGGTCGAGGGCGACGTCCTTGTCGGCCAGCCGCCGCAGGTAGCGGAGCATCGCCGTCTCGGACCGGTACCGGTGGAACGTCGGGTGGGTGAGCATCTCGGAGGCCCGCAGCAGCGACCCGTCGAGCACGTCGTCGCCGAGCGCGTCGGCCGCGACGAGCGGAACCCCGACCGCGCCGCACACGATCGCGAGGTCGGCCTCGGTCGTCGTTTCGTCGCACGTGACGCCCACCGCGTTGACGCCCAGCTGCCGCACGTTCACGCCCTCGGCCAGCGCAGCTGCGACGACGAGCGCGGCACGACCGGGCACGAGCACGACCAGCGTGTCGAACCACGACTCGTGCGCCACCTCGATGCCGCCGGCCTCGAACGACGCCGCGAGCCGGCGGGTCCGGTCGTGCACCGACGACGCGATCTCCCGCAGGCCCTCGGGCCCGTGGTACACCGCGTACATCGCCGCGACCACGGCGAGCAGCACCTGCGCGGTGCAGATGTTGCTGGTCGCCTTCTCCCGCCGGATGTGCTGCTCGCGGGTCTGCAGCGCGAGCCGGTAGGCGGGGTCGCCGTCGGCGTCCACCGACACGCCGACGAGCCGGCCGGGGAGCGAGCGCTGCAGGCCCTCGCGCACGGCCATGTAGCCCGCGTGCGGACCCCCGTAGCCAAGGGGCACGCCGAAGCGCTGCGTCGAGCCGACCACCACGTCGGCGCCCATCTCGCCCGGCGGGCGGAGCAGGCAGAGCGACAGCGGGTCGGCAGCCACCGTGAGCAGCCCGGCCCGGTCGTGCACCGCGTCAGCGAGCGCCCCGAGGTCACGCACCGCCCCGGTCGACGACGGCGCCTGGACCAGCAGGCCGAAGACGTCACCGTCGGGCAGCGACACCTCGCCCCAGGACGACACCACCTCGGCCACCACCACGTCGATGCCGAGCGGCTCGGCCCGCGTGCGGACCACCTCGATCGTCTGCGGATGCGTGTCGGCGTCGACCACGAACGCAGCGCCGTCGGGCGCCTTCGACGCCCGCCGGGCCAGGGTCATGGCCTCAGCCGCAGCGGTGCCTTCGTCGAGCAGCGACGCGCTCGCGAGCGCCATGCCGCTGAGGTCGGCGACGAGCGTCTGGAACACGACGAGCGCCTCCAGCCGCCCCTGGGAGATCTCCGGCTGGTACGGCGTGTAGGCCGTGTACCAGGCCGGGTTCTCGAGCACGTTGCGGCGGATGACCGGCGGCGTGATCGTGCCGTGGTAGCCGAAGCCCAGCATGGGCGTGACCAGCCGGTTCCGGCCGGCCAGCGAGGCGAGCTCGGCGGCGGCTTCCGCCTCCGACGCGGCGGGCGGCAGGTCGAGCAGCTCGCCGCTGCGGATCGCGGCGGGCACCGCGTCGGCGACCAGCGCCTCGAGCGAGTCGTAGCCGAGCGCCGCGAGCATCTCGGCCTGCTCGAGGGCCGACGGGCCGATGTGGCGGTCGGCGAAGGTGGTCGCAGGCGACCGGTCGGTCGCGGGCTTCAGGTCGGTCACGAAAGGTCTCCTCGGGCGTGCCGGTTCGACCTCCCCGCTGTCATGGGACCTGAGAGCTTCACCCCGGAGGGCTTGCACCGTCGGTGAGGTGCCGGGGCACCTGCTTTCCAGCGTTGCCTGGCCGTGCGGTCCTTGGGCCTGAGAGATTCCGGGAGGAGTTGCTCCTTCGGCGCTCCCGCGACGCTGCGGCAGCTCTCCCGCACGACGTGTGCAGCGGGACGAAGGTTAGCGGCGGTCAGTCCGCAGTCGTGGCGGACCCTTCGCGCTCGGCCTTCTCCTCGTGGTGGTGCTGGATCGCGTTCATGATGGCGGCGCCGGCTGCGCCGATGAACTCGGGCCGGTTCTCGACCGCCCAGTCCCGCGACGACGTGGTGGTGCGGGCCGAGTCCTGGAAGCGGGGGAACACCTCCCGGGCCAGCAGCCCGTACGAGCGGAGGGTGGCGGCGCGGTCGGCCCAGTCGTGACCCATGCAGAGGAACGTCCCGAACCCGCCGGACTGCTCGATCAGCCGCTCGATCTGGGCGGCCACGTCGTCGGGGGTGCCGATGACGGCGAAGCCCGAGGCGTTCATGTCGTCGGCCAGCACGCCGGCGTCGCTGCTCTCCGGGGCCAGCGGCAGCGCCGCGACCCGCTGGAAGTAGTCGACCCACTGCGCGAGACCGAACTCGACGTCCTTGTACGCCTGCTCCTTCGTCTCGGCGACGTGCACCGGGGCGACGAGCCGCCACGCCTTCCGATCGATCGCGGTGCCGAACTGCTGCGACCGCTCCTCCATGACGTCCCAGTGCGCACCGAGCAGGTCGAAGCCGCCCTGCGTCGTCGCGCCGATCGACAGCAGCGAGCAGCCGGACCGTCCGGCCGCCCGTGGACCCGACGGCGACACCTGCGCAGCGACCGCCACCTCCATGCGGGGCCGCGTGTAGGGCAGGAGCTGCAGACGCGCCTCGCGCAACGTGAACCAGTCGGTCTCCATCGTGACCGTCTCGCCCTCGAGCAGCCGAAGGATCGCCTCGAGGCCCTGCTCCATCATGTCCCGCTGCTTGGCGACCTCGATGCCCATCATGTAGGCGTCCGACGGCAGCGCGCCCGGACCGCACCCGAGCATCACCCGGCCCTTGGTCAGGTGGTCGAGCAGCACCATCCGGTCGGCCAGCATCAACGGGTGGTGGTACGGCAGCGAGCTGACGCCGGTGCCGAGGCGGATGCGCTGCGTACGCTCCGCCGCCGTCGCGATGAACACCTCCGGCGAGGCGATGATCTCGTAGCCGGCCGAGTGGTGCTCGCCGACCCAGGCCTCGTCGTAGCCGAGCCGGTCGAGCTCGGTGATCCACGCCAGGTCGTCGTGCAGGGCCAGCGTCGGGTTCTGCCCGACGGGGTGGAACGGGGCGAGGAAGATCCCGAAGCGCAGCGGCCAGTCCATGGCCGATGCCTACCGTCGCTTGACCCGCGGGTCAAGCAGTACGGATCAGACCAGTTCGGTCCCCGAGAGCAGGTCGGGCTCGGTCGTGATGATCCAGTTGAAGAGCGGCTGCCCGCTGAACCAGCCGGCCAGGTGCGAGCCGGTCTGCTCGTAGGTGGCCCGGGCCACGTCGTCATCGATCACCACCGGCTCGCCGGCGGCCCGGACGAGCAGCTCGGCCTGGCAGGTCCGCTCCATCGACGTGAACCAGTAGATGGTCTCCTCGACGCTGTGGCCGACGGTCAGGAGCCCGTGGTTGCGGAGGATGACGGCCTTCGTCTCGCCGAGCGCGTGCGCGAGGCGCTTGCCCTCCTCGACGTCGAGGACGACGCCGGTGAAGTCGTCGAACAGCGCGTGGTCCTCGTAGAAGATGCAGCTGTCCTGGGTCAGCGGGGCGAGCTTCTTGCCGAGGGCCGAGAACGCCTTGCCGTAGACCGAGTGGCTGTGGGCCGCGGCGACGACGTCGGGCCGGGCCGCGTGGACCTGCGAGTGGATCGCGAAGGCCGCCTGGTTCACCGACGCGTCGCCCTCGACCACCTCGCCGCTGTGGTCGACGCAGATGAGGTCGTCGACGCAGATCTGCTTGAAGTTCATCCCGAACGGGTTCACCCAGAAGCGGTCCGGGTGCTCCGGATCGCGGGCGGTGATGTGGCCGGCGACGCCCTCGTCGAAGCCGAACCGTCCGAAGAGGCGGAACGCAGCAGCGAGCCGCTGCTTGAGGTGGAGGCGGTGCTCGTCGACGCTCGAGAACTCGGGGATCCGACGGGGCAGCTTCGGCTCGGACGATGCCATGTGACGAGTCTACGAGTCCGCCGTGACCCGCACCGGGGCGGCGAAGGCCCGGGCGATGGACGGATCGTCGAGCCCGGCGGGGTGCTCCTGGAGGCCGAGGGCCGTGCGCAGGAAGTCGACGCTCAGGTCGTCGATCGCAGCGTGGTCGTCGCGGGTCGAGGGGTGCTCGCCCGTGCAACCCCGCGAGAGCAAGCCGTGGAACGACACGAGCGGCGGCGGCTCCGGCGACGCCGACAGCACCGGCTCGCCCATCGCGCAGAGGTCGGTGAACACGAGGTGGCCGGCGCCGACGATCGCCACCTCGTACCGAGGCCGGTGCAGCGCGCGGAACACCGCACGGTTCTCCTCCGGTGGGATCACGCGGTCCTTCGTGGCCAGCATGACCATCCCGGGTACCCGGGGCGGCGGCCCGTCCACGACCAGCGGCGCGTACCCGATGTAGGCGTCGACCCGATCGTCGCTGGCGGCCAGGCGGAACGCGTCCGCCGCCCCTGCCGCATGCCCGGTCACGGCCACGTGGTCGGTGTCGACGATCCCGTGGAGCGGGCTGGCGGCCCGGTGGTCCTCCGTGGTCGCGAGGTCGAGCGTCGCCCGCAGGGGCGCGGTCGGATCGTCGGAGGTCGATCGCTCGACGACGTCGGGCGCCAGCACGACGAAGCCCCAGCCGGCCAGGTGGGTCGTCAGGTCGACGGACTGCTCGGGGAAGCCCGAGGGCCCGTGGACGAAGAGAACGACCGGGTACCGCCGGCCCCGGGCCGGCGCCGCGCCCGGGTGGGCGTCGACCTCGTAGGGGATCCGCAGGCTCGAAGGCACCTGGCTCTGCTGCTCCGGCCCGAGCAGCGCGCTGACCAGGTCGAGGGTCTCCTTCGGCTGGCTCGCCGCCGCCCGGGTGGCCGGGTACCAGATCGCCACCCGCCGGCCGTCCATCTCGGCCGTGTAGGTGCCGACCGGGTACGGCCCGGGCTCGACGTAGGGAGCGGGGGAGTGGCCGCCGGCGGCGACCGTCGGGCGGGTGGTCGTCGTCGTGGTGCTGGGCGACCCATCATCCGTGCAGGCCAGAACGGTCAGCAGCAGGGCCAGCGCGAGCGGGATCCGGCCCATGTCAGGACCCTAGGGGTGCGCCAAGTCCCGGAAACGGCTGGAAGTCGGGGCCCCGGGTCCGATTGACAGGGGAGAGGAGGCCGTCGATCGAGGAGGTCGGAGTTGGCGTTGGGAGGTCGCGCTGGGCGCGCCGCCTCCCCTGGCGCGCCCCGGCTGCTGCTCGACGACCCCGCCGCGGCGCCCTCCGCGCCGCTGCCGACCGCCTGGCGCTGCGTCGTCCCGGGGCCTGACGGCGACCGGGGTCCCGAGGCCGCGCTCGCCGAGGTCCGCCCGTCGCTCGGCGCCGGCCGCACCGAGCGATCGATCGTCACCGCCATCGCCAAGGACCAGGTCGGCCAGTTGGTCGACGTCTCTGCCTCGGATCACGACCTCGCCCCGGTCGCGCAGCTGCTCGTCGGCCTGCGCCAGGCCGGGGGCGACCCGATGGGCGCGAGCCGGGCGCTGATCGCCGCGCTCGACGAGGCCCCTCCGCCCTGGGAGCACCGCTTCCTCCGGAAGTACCTGCCTGACCTGCAGGTCTGTGCGGTGCTCGCGCCCGGTGTGCCCGCCGTCCTGCCCGCATCACGGGACGCCATCAGCCTGCTCGTCGCCGAGCTCCTCACCGCCACCGGCCGCCACCTCGACGCCGCCGCGCTGCTCGGCAACCTCCACCCGCAGCCCGAGGTCGTGCTCGCGCTCGCCGCCGTGCACCTCGCAAGCGGGCACCACGAGGCAGCCATCGACGTCACCGAGCGCCTCTCCAACACCGACGACCTGACCGCGCTGTGCCTCATCGCCCGTGGCGTCGCGCTGCGGGTCGCCGGCCGTTTCGACGACGCGCTGGCGGTGCTGGACCAGGCCATGAGCGTCCCCGACCGCCACCCCGGGATCATCGTGGCCGCGCTGGGGGAGCGGAGCGACCTCCTCAAGCTGGTCGGCGACGACCTCGCGGCGCAGGCTGACATCGACCGCATCACGGCCCTGGAGGGAGGCGAGCCGGTCGGTGACCTCGGTGAGGTGCACGCCGAGGACGGTCACCGCGACGCGCCGTTGCCGCCCGCCGACGACCCGGGGATGGCCGAGGCCCGTGAGTGGGCCCGCCGCCGGCTGACCGGCCTCGGCACGCCGGGGACCTTCGCCGGCCGTCACCACCAGTCCTACGAGCCGGACCTCGAGGCCATGCTCGCTGCAGCCCAGTGGGGCACTGCGGAGCACCTGCTGCTCGGGCTGCTCGACGCGGTCGAGGACGAAGCCGACGAGCTGCACATCCCGATCGACTCGAGCTACTTCCGCACGCTCATCGACGTGCTCGAGCGCGAGAAGCGCCACTACGAGGCGCTGGCGATCCGCGAGCGGCTGACCGAGGCGATCGAGCGGTGCGGCGAGCTCGGTGTCGACGGACCCATCACCCGACAGCACCGGGCTCGTGTGTAGTTTCGTCATGTGACGAAAACGCCAGGGGAGCAACGGTGCCGGTGGTGCGGTCGCCGCTTCGCTGTCAACACCGGTCGGGGCCGGCCGCGGCACTACTGCAGGCAGGGGTGCCGGCAGCAGGCGCACATGGCCCGCAAGCTGGCGGCGGCGCACGGCCTGGGCGTCGACGACGTCATCGTCGACCGGACGGCGCTCGAGGATCTCCAGAGCGCGCTGTACTGCCTCCAGGCGGCGATCGAAGACGTCGACCGGGATCTGGGGGCGAAGCCGTCGGCGCGCGAGGTGCGGGAGTCGCTCCAGTGGCTGCTCGACAACGCGCGGCCCCTGGCCGAGACCTGGATCGAGCCGCGGACCATCGAGGCGGCGCCCCCGCAACCCGGCTGACCTTTCGTCACGTGACGGAAAGGACAGGGAATTCCGGGCTCGTCCGCCGGTGCAGCGTTCGGGCGATCGAGCCGGCCGGCCTCCAGGTGTCCCGTTCTGACGGTGGAAGGCGTCGCGTGACGGCGCATCCGACCGTTAGAAGGAAGCGGGTTTCGTTCTGACGGTCGGAACGCTTGCCGGACGACGCATCTCACCGTCAGAACGGAGCGGGTCGGGTCGCCCCGGCCGCCGACGTCCGACCATAACTTTACGTAACGAGGATTATGGGCGTCAGGCCACCAACGGGATGACCTCGGCCATGAAGCGGTCGACGGTCTCCCGTGCCGGCCCGACCCGGTCGAAGCACGGGACGATGAACTCGTCGACGCCGGCGTCCGCGTAGGCGGCCATCGTCTCGGCGACGTGGTCCGGGGGACCGACGACCATGGGCCGGGCACCTTGCTGGGGCTGGGGTGGCTCCGAGGTGAAGCCCACCACGGCCTGGCAGAGCCGGCGGATGGTCGAGGGGTCGCGGCCGATCGCCTCGCAGTGGCGGTCGAGGACCTCGTTCTTGTGGCGCAGGACCTCCGGCGGCCCCCACACGTTCCACTCGTCGGCGTAGCTGGCCGCGATGGCGAGCGTGCGCTTCTCGCCGCCGCCACCGATGAGGAACGGCAGCGGCTGCTGGACCGGCTTCGGGTCACACGGCGCGTCGACGATCCGGTAGTGCGTCCCCTCGAAGGTCGTCCGGCCCTCCCGCAGCATGCTGGTGACGATCTGGCACGCCTCCTCGAAGCGGTCGAGCCGCTCACGGACCGAACCGAGCTCGATGCCGTACGCCTCGTGCTCGTTGATCTGCCAGCCGGCGCCGAGGCCGAGCACCAGCCGTCCGCCGCTCACGTGGTCGACGGTCGCGGCGAGGTTGGCGAGCGCCGCAGGGTGCCGGTAGGTCGTGCTGCAGACGAGCGTGCCGAGCCGGACCCGGGGGACGGTCGCGGCCAGCGCAGCGAGGGCGCCGAAGCACTCGAGCACGGCCCCGTCGGCGGGCGCGCCGTCAGCCGTGTTCGGCATGAAGTGGTCGGCGAACCAGACGCCGTGCCACCCCGCTGCTTCGGCGTCGACCGCGGTCGAGCGCACGTCCTCCCATGACCAGTGCGGATTGGGCCAGACGCTGAAGTCCATGGACCTCAGTCTGACCGGACCGCCGGCAGCACCGGTCGACCGTTCCGGCGCCGCTTGAGCTCGGAGAAGCAGCCGATCGACGCGAGCTCGGTGATCGCCGTGAAGAGCCGCTCCCCTGCCTCGAGGTCCGGGAGCTCGGTCAGGATCGGCCCGAAGAAGCCGACCCGCTGCTCGTCGTCACCCCAGGCGATGACCGGCACGCCGGCGTCGTCGCCCGAGAGCGCGGACGCCTCTTCCATCGAGGCCCGGATGGCTTCGTCGATCGATTCGTCGTGCTCCGCCTCGGCCAGGATCGGCGGGAGACCGGCCGCAGCCACCGCGTCGACCACCCGGAACTGGCGGTCACCGGCATCGTGGGTCCGGTGGCCGAGCTCCGTGTACAGGTGACCGATCTGCGCCTCGAACCCGGCCTTGCGCACCGCCTCGACCACCCGCAGCTGCCGCAGACCCCGTTGCGCCGGACTGCCGGGATCGTCGTCGCCGTGGAGGATGGCGAGGCTGAACGGCCGCCAGTCGATGGTGATCGACGACTCCGACGCGTGGCGGCACAACCAGCGTGACGTGACCCACGTGTACGGGCAGGCCGGGTCGAACCAGAAGTCGATCCGCATCTCGGTCATCTACCCAACGGCCGTGCTCGGCGCGTCCGATAGTTTGGTCAGCCGTGTCCCGACGCATCGACATCGAGCTCACGAGCGCTCGTGACGACGGAACGTGGACCTGGCGCGCCGCCGGGGCGCGTGAACCGAAGGGTGTGCTCGACGGTTCGCTGCTCCCCTCGGGGGCCGGGACCGGTGACGTGGTCCGCGCCGACGTGGACACGAGCCTCGACGGAACGACCGTGCTGGCGGTCCTCCCGCCCAAGGGACCCCGGGCCGAGCCGGAGCGCATCGAGCTCGTCGGCGCGGCCGATCCCGACCAGTGGGTCACGACCGTGCTGGCCCCCGGCCGGCCCCGGCGTGAGGGCGGTGACCGGCGCGACCGACGCGATCGCCGGGACGGCCGCCCGCCCCGTCAGGGGCGCGACGACCGCCCGCCGCGCGACGGCGACCGACAGGGCCAGCGCCGAGGTCAAGGACAAGGACAAGGCCAGGGCCGCGGTGAGGGTGGCGGCGGTCGCCGCCCGCCCCGCACCGGGGACAACCGTGATGCCAAGCGGGGCGAGCGGCCCCGGTCCAGCGAGTCCCGGCCCCGCCCGCCCCGCCCACCGGTGGACACCCGCCCCAAGCCGAAGCGGCTGCGGGCCAAGAACGTCCACCGCAAGGCGGTGCTGGCCGAGCTGCCACCCGAGCAGCAGCCGGTCGCCGAGCAGGTCCTGAAGGGCGGCATCCCCGCGGTCCGCGCGGCGGTCGCCAAGCAGAACGAGCAGGCTCGGGCCGAGGGCAAGCCCGAGGTGAAGGCCGACCAGCTGGTCGATCTGGCCGAGAAGCTCCTCCCCCGGCTGCGCGCCGCCGAGTGGCGCGACCGGGCCGAGGCCGCGCTGGCCGACCTGGACGAGCTCGACCTGCGCGACCTCCGGTCGGTCATCGTGGCCGCCGACGGCGCTGCCCGTGACGACGAGGCGCGCGCCCTCGCGACCTCGCTGCGCGAAGGCCTGGCCCGCCGGGTCGACGAGGAGCAGGGCGCCTGGCGGCGCGAGATCGCGTCGACGCTGAGCGACGGCCGGGTCGTCCGGGCGCTGCGGCTCAGCTCCCGCCCGCCCAAAGCCGGCGACCCCCTCCCCCCGGACCTCGCCACCCGCCTGGTCGAGGCGGCCAACGCCGCGCTGACCAGCGACACCGCGTCGGATCGTTGGGCGACGGTGCTCGACGCGCTCTCGTTCTCGCCGGTGCACCTGCGGGTCGAGCCCGTGTCGGTGCCGGCCGAGCCCGACGAAGCGCTCCTGACCGCGGTGCGCGCCGCGGCGGCCCGGGTGCCCCAGATCGCCACCAAGTTCGGCATCGACCCCGCCACCGCTCCCCCACCCCGCCGCTCCGGTGGCCCGCCGGCCAACCGCCGCCGCCCGGCCCGCAAGCCGCCCGCAGCGGGGGCCGCGCCGTCGAAGCCCGCGCCCGCCGAGGCGAAGCCGCCCGCCGACGACGCGCCGACTCCCGCCACCGATGCGCCCGAGACCCCGGCACCGGTCGCCGAAGCGCCGGCCCCGGATGCGCCCGAGACCGCGGCACCGGCGACCGAGGTCCCGGCCGAGGAGCCGATCGCCCCGGTGCCCGAGCCGGGCACTCCCGAGGCCGAGCCGGCCCCGGTCGAGCCCGCGCCCGACGAGCCCACCCCGGACGAGTACCCGCAGCCCGCATCGGAGTGACCCCCGGCGTTCCTGCGTGCGGATCTCTGGCGAACGCCAGAGATCGACACGCAGAATCGATCGCTGGGGTGTCGGATCCCGGCGCGCCCATTCGTCGTCGGTGCGTACGACACCTACCGAGGAGCTGCAGATGAGGTACCTGATGTTCGTCGCGATCGATCCCGATGGGGACGTCGACGAGACCGGCGAGGGCACGCTCGACGTCGAGGACTGGGTCGCGAAGCACGACGGCGCTGGCCGTCGCCTGATGGGCGATCGGGTGCGCCCGGCGGCCGACGCCACGACGGTCCGCCGCCGGGGCGGCAAGGTGCTCGTGACCGACGGGCCCTTCGCCGAGTCGCGTGAATGGATCGTGGGCTTCGACGTGCTCGAGTGCGCCGACCTCGACGAGGCGATCGCCGTCGCCGCCGAGCACCCGATGGCCGCCGGAGGTCGGCTCGAGCTGCGTCCGTTCCACGTCGAGGACGCGCCTGCATGAGCCCTGGCCGGTGCGGTGCTTCCGGCGACGCTGATCGAGCGTTGGCCGACGTCCTCGCGGACGAACGGCTGAAGATCGTCGCCTCGCTCATCCGCACCACCGGCGACTGGGATCTCGCCGAGGACGCCGTGGCCGACGCGCTCGAACGGGCGCTCGAGCGCTGGCCGCAGGACGGCGTCCCGGCGAACCCGGCCGCCTGGTTGACCACCACCGCTCGCCGGCGCGCCATCGACCTGCTCCGGCGGGCCGGTACCGAGCGCCGCAAGCTCGAGGAGCTCGCTGCGCTCGATACCGAGGAGGTCGCCCCGATGCCGGAGCGCACCGCCGTCGCCGACGACCGGCTGCGGCTCGTCTTCACCTGCTGCCACCCCGCGCTGTCGATGGAAGCTCGGGTCGCGCTGACCCTCAAGGTCGTCGCCGGCATGTCGACCCCTGCGGTCGCCCGCGCGTTCCTCGTGAGCGAGGCGACGATGGGCCAGCGGCTGCTGCGCGCGAAGCAGCGCATCGCGCACACCGGCATCCCCTACCGCGTGCCGGCCGGCGACGATCTCGCCGAGCGGCTCGACGGCGTGCTCGCCGTCCTCTACCTCGTCTTCACGGAAGGCTGGTCGGCCCGCAGCGACGACGCGCTCGCCGAGGAGGCCATCCGGCTCGCCCGCCTTCTCGTGACGCTCCTGCCCGACGCAGACGAGGCCCGCAGCCTCCTCGCGCTGATGGAGCTGCAGCACGCCCGACGCGATGCGCGCCGCGTCGACGGTGAGCTCGTCACCCTCGAGCACCAGGACCGCACCCGCTGGGACCGCGACGCGATCGAGCGGGCCTTCACGCGGCTGGCCGCACGTGCGGCCGAGCGAGGGCCTTATCGGATCCAGGCCGAGCTCGCGGCGGTCCACGCCCGCGCCCTCGACGCGACCGCCACCGACTGGCAGGCGATCGTCGAGCTCTACGACGAGCTGCTCGAGCTGCACCCCACACCGGTGGTGGCGCTCAACCGCGCCATCGCCATCGGCATGTTCCACGGCCCGCGGGCCGGCCTCGCTGCGCTCGACGCGGTTGCCGAGGACCCGCGGCTCGACGGCCTCCACCTGGTGGCCGCAGCCCGTGCCGATCTCCTGCAGCGGGCCGGCCGTCCCGCCAAAGCGGTCAGCCAGCTGGACCAGGCGATCGCGCTCGCTCCCACCGACCAGGAGCGGCGCCAGCTCGCGCAGCGTCGGGCCGACCTCAGCTGACACCGCCTGCCGCCGATGTGGATGTCATGCTGAAGCGGTTGGCGGACGGACGGAACAACTGGTGATCAAGGTCTCCCACCTGGGGCGGTACAAGGACATCGCGCTGCTCCTCGCGAAGCATCGCAGCGCGGTCGGCCGCGACCCCGAGGCGGCGGACGACGCCGAGCTCGAGGACGACGCGGCTGCGCTCGCGGCGGACCTCGAGGAGATGGGGCCGACGTTCGTCAAGCTCGGCCAGCTGCTGTCGACGCGCGGCGACCTGCTCCCGGCGCCCTACCTGCAGGCGCTGTCGCGACTCCAGGACGACGTCGAGCCGCTCGGCTTCGAGGAGATCGAGCGGGCCGTGTCGGTCGAGCTCGGCGTGCGGATGTCGAAGGCGTTCGA
>JAFBAD010000388.1 GCA_019247975.1 Acidimicrobiia bacterium | reverse complement strand
TGTCGCGCAGGTGAACGTGGGTCGGCTCCGGGCGCCGGTCGATGATCCGCTGATCGCCGACTTCGTCGCCGGCCTGGACCAGATCAACGCGGTCGCCGATGCGGCGCCCGGCTTCGTGTGGCGGCTCCAGACCGAGGACGGGAACGCCACCGCGATCCGGCCGGACGCCCACGACGCGCTCCTCGCCATCAACATGTTGGTCTGGCGTTCGGTCGAAGCACTGGCCGACTACGTGTACCGGTCCGACCATGTCGGCTTCATGCGCCGCCGTCGCGAGTGGTTCGACCGGTTCGACCGCCACTACCTGGCCCTCTGGTGGATCCCCGCCGGCACCGTCCCGACCGTCGATGAGGCGATGGACCGGCTGGCCCGTCTCGACCAGCACGGTCCGACCGAGCACGCGTTCACGTTCCGGCACCGCTTCGACCCGCCGAGCCTCGGCGGTGGCGCCACGACCGGCGGCGATCACCGCCGCGACGCCTGCCCCGCCTGACGCTCACCCAGCCCGACGAGCGATGGCGTAGATCACCTCCACATGGCTGCCGTGGTCGATCTCGCGTGGCACCGTCAGCCGGCCTTCTCGAGCACCCGCTGCGACGCGGCGTTGGTCGACAGGACCGACGCACGCAGCGCGTCGGTCCCGAGCACGTCGAAAGCGTGGGCCACAGATGCAACCGCCATCTCGGTGGCATATCCCCGGCCCTCAGCGCCGCCCTTCTCCACCCCTGACCGGCCGGCGGTCAGCGCACGACTCGGCCCCGGTCACATGCCTGCCTTCAACGCCCCGTGCCTCGCCGTGGTGATGCGCCGGTCCGGACTCATCCCGCGATCTCGATGTTCGGTGGCTGGAAGCAGACCTCCAGCGTCGCCATGCGGTTCGCCCTTCCCATCGCCACGTGGGAGTTCACAGTCGGCGCCTCCGTGGCGATCAAGGGCTTCAAGGCCTCGCCGGCCCTCGACGAGATGAGCGAGACGTCCGCCGAGCTGGTCGCCGCCTGAGCCAACCGGAGCTTCGCTGTCGCGTCGATCGGAGATTTCTTCGGCGACGATGTCGAGATCGCCGAGCCGGCTCCGTCACAGGGACGAAGCGGCCACGAGGGCCGCCGGGAACGAGGAGAACACGATGGCCAAGTACCTGCTGCTCAAGCACTACCGGGGCGCTCCGGCTCCCAAGAACGACATCCCGATGGGCGAGTGGAAGCCGGCCGAGGTCGACGCCCACATCAAGTTCATGAACGACTTCGCGGAGCAGCTCGAGCGCAACGGCGAGTTCGTCGACGCCCAGGCGCTGTCGCCCGACGGCGTGTGGGTCCGCTACGACGGCGAGGGCAAGGCGCCGGTCACCGACGGCCCGTTCGCCGAGACCAAGGACCTGATCGCCGGCTGGATGGTGATCGACGTCGACAGCCACGACCGGGCTCTCGAGCTCGCCGCCCAGCTGTCGGCTGCGCCGGGAGCGAACGGCGAGCCGATCCACGAGTGGCTCGAGGTCCGTCCGTTCATGAACGAGCGGCCCAACGTCACCGACTGAGCGGTGGACGGCATCGAGCTGCGTGAGCTCGTCCCTCGGGTGCTGAGCGTCCTCGTCCGTCGCGGAGCCGACTTCGCGACGGCCGAGGACGCCGTCCAGGAGGCACTGATTAAGGCGCTCTCCGCCTGGGAGCGGGAGGCGCCCGCCGATCCGACCGGATGGCTCGTCACCGTCGCCTGGCGTTCGTTCCTCGACATGACCCGGTCGGCGACCGCTCGCCGCGACCGCGAGGTGCGGTTCGACGCGGAGCCGCCAGCCGGCGCAGTGCCGAGCGTGGACGACACGCTCGGCCTCTACTTCCTCTGCGCGCACCCCGACCTCTCGTCGTCATCGGCGGTGGCGCTCACCCTCCGGGCGGTCGGCGGTCTCACGACCCGTCAGATCGCGCAGGCCTACCTGGTGCCCGAGGCGACGATGGCGCAGCGCATCAGCCGAGCCAAGCGCACGGTCAGCGAAGCCGGCGTGGAGGGACCGGGCGACGTCCGCACCGTCATGCGGATCCTCTACCTCGTCTTCAACGAGGGGTACTCGGGCGACATCGACCTGGCGGCAGAGGCGATCCGGCTGACGCGGCAGCTCGCGGCAACGCTCGACGATCCCGAGGTGCAGGGGCTCCTCGCGCTGATGCTGCTCCACCACGCGCGCCGGCGCAGCCGCACGCGAGCCGACGGGAGCATCGTGCCCCTCGCCGAGCAGGACCGAGATCAGTGGGACACCGAGCTGATCGCCGAGGGGATCGACATCGCGCAGGCGGCGCTCGCCCGCGACCAGCTCGGCCAGTACCAGGCGCAAGCGGCGATCGCCGCGCTCCACGCCGACGCGACGCGGGTCGAGGAGACCGACTGGGTGCAGATCGTCGAGTGGTACGACGAGCTGCTGCGCTTCGCCGACACACCGATCGTCCGTCTGAACCGGGCGGTTGCGGTGGGTGAGGCCGACGGCGCGCCGGCCGGGTTGGCCGCGCTGACCGAGATCGACGGTGACGTGCTGCGGCGAGATGCCGTCGCCGCCTACCTCCACGAGCGCAACGGCGACCTCGAGCTCGCGGCCCGCCTCTACGCCGTGGCCGCTCGGAACGCGCCCAACCTCGCGGAGCGCGACCACCAGACGCGCCAAGCCGCGAGGCTCAACGAGCTCCTCCAGCGTCGATGATCAGCCGTCCTCGCTGACGTAGAAGCGGTTGCCGTCCGGGTCGACGAAGCTGAACATCAGCGGTACGCCCTCCCAATCGAGGAGCTCGCCGACGTCGAGGCCCTTCGCCGACACCGCCGCATGCGCTGCTCGTGCATCGCCGGTGACCAGGCGGATGCCGGTGTCGATCCCGGTCGGCAGCTGATCACCGGTGGTGACGAGCGCGAGCGTGGTCCCACCTCCGGGCGGTGTCAGCTCGACCCAGCGGAACCCCGGCTGGAGCTCGGTGTCCATGGACGTCGTGAAGCCGAGCGCTTCGAGGAGCGACTTCGTTCGGTCCTGGTCGGTCACCGGGACGGCGACGGATCGGATCGTGGCGAACAGATCGGTCATGCCGCTACGACCGGTCGACCGCCGCGAACTCATCGCGCCGCTCGGCTGGGGGTTCCCCTAGGGCGAATGAGGGCTACCCCACATGGTGGGGACCGTTGCGGCATGGCCCACTGTCGACATGACGACGACCCTCGCGCACCCGTCCGGATCTCCGGCGCTGTCCGCCTCCAGCCTGGCCGAAGCCACGCCCACCGATCGCAACCGTGCCGTCGACTTCTACCGGGCCGCGGCGATGGGCATGGTCGCCGTCGGTCACTGGCTCGGCATGGTCGTCGTGATGGATCACGGCAAGCTCACCGGTGGCAACCTGCTCGACTTCTCCCCCGGGTACGCGTGGTTCACCTGGATCGGTCAGGTGATGCCGCTCTTCTTCTTCGTGGGCGGCTTCGCGTCGGCGACGTCGCTGCGCTCGGCGGAACGCAAGGGCGTGCGGCCGGCCGACTGGGTCGCCACCCGGCTCCGCCGCATGACGACCCCCGCGGCGGCGTTGGCCGGCTTCTGGCTGCTCGCGCTCGCGGTCGGCGCGGCCGTCGGCGGGTTCGGCATCGTCGCCCTCGGCGCGGTGGGCGCTGCCATCCCGCTCTGGTTCCTCGCCAACTACACGATCGACACGGCGCTCGCCCCGTTCACGTTCCGATGGTTCCGGACGCACCCGTGGCGATTGGTCGGAGGTCTCGTCGCGCTCTTCACGGTCGCAGAGACCGCCCGCTTCGCAGGCGTCCCCGTGCTCCCGGAGATCAGCTGGGTCATCGGCTGGCTCGGCTTCCAGGTGGCGGGCTTCGCGTGGCAGGACGGAAGGCTGCCCACCGGTCGTGCCCTCGCCGGCCTCGCCGCGACCTTCTGGGCGCTGGCACTCGCGGCCGTCGCCTTCGGCCCCTGGCCGATGACGATGCTCCACCACGGTGGGCTCGAGCTCAGCCCGACCCACCCGCCGTCGACGGCATTGATCCTGTTCGGTCTCGCCTACTCGTTCACCGCGGCGGCGCTGGCACCGGCGGTGACCCGGTGGCTCGAGCGCTCCCAACGGGCGTGGCAGAGGACGATCGCGGCCAACTCGGTCGCGATGTCGGTCTACCTGTGGCACATGACCGCGGCCATGACCGT
>JAFBAD010000133.1 GCA_019247975.1 Acidimicrobiia bacterium | reverse complement strand
ACGAGTCGCGCCCCGGCGAGATCACGTTCCGCTGGGTGAAGGGCCACAGCAACGACGTGATGAACGACCTCGTCGACCGGCTCGCGGTCGCGGCGTGCGTCGCGCAGGAAGACGCGTCGGGCGACCACCCACCGGACCCCGACGAGCTCGGCCCCGCCGATGTCGTGCCGGTACGGGTGGTCGGCGACGCGCCCGCGAAGCGCGACGGCCGCGTGCCCGACGGTCACCGGCTGGTCGCCTTCGGCGCGGCGCCGCCGGAGCTCGGAGGGTGGGACGCCAACCCGGTCGCCACCGACGTGCGCCGCCGGCTGGCCGAGCTGCTCGCGGCCAAGGCGCAGTTGCACACCGACCTGGTGGTGGTCACCGGGCTGCGGCTGGGCGCCGAGATGCTCGCCGCCGAGGCCGCGCTCGACGCGGGGGTGCCCTACGTGGCGGTGCTGCCGTACCCGGAGCCGGACCGGCCCTGGTCGAGCGACAACCGCGACCGGTTTGCGCGGCTCGTCGCGTCGGCCCGTTCGTCGGTCACGCTCGAGCGCAACCGTCCCGAGTCGCGGCCGAAGTTCCGGGACGCGCTGGCCCGACGGGACGGGTGGCTGGTCGCCAACGCCGACGAGGCCGTCCTCGTGTGGGACGGCGACGACCGCTCGCTCGCCGACCTCCACCGCAAGCTGGTCAAGCGGCTCGGCGAGGAGGACGTCTGGGTGCTCGAGCCGTGAACTGAAGGACGGGCCTGGTGCGGACGCACAGGCGGGTCCTTCAGGATCAGCTGCGGGCTCGGCGGGCGCCCTTGACCACGACCTGGGCGGTGTGGTGCTCGTGGGGAGGCTGTGCGCGGGCCACATCGTCCGCGTCCTCCCAGCCGCCGTTCGACGCAGCCCGGTCGAACCAGGTGCGGTTGCGGGCCCGGCCCACGGCGACTGGGGAGTCGGTGAGCCACCACACGAGCCCGAGGCAGCAGGTCAGCGGTACGACGATCGCGACCACCGTCGCGGCCGGGTAGGCCGCCACCACCGCCACGATCGCGATCGCACCCACCACCATCAGCACCTTTGCCATGGAGCGTCCCTTCGGTCCTCGGTACCCCGAGCACTCGACGAAGCGTGACCCGCACGGGTTCCCGAGGGAACGGGTGAGGGGTCCCTCTCCGACTACCGCCGTGCCGCCGTGCTCGCTACCCGCCCGACCGCGCGCTGGATGTGCCTCACCGCCCACCAACCGCTCCCGAGGATACCGTCAACCCATGACGCGGGTGGTGGACGTCTCCCGCGTCGGCGTGGACACCGGCGGTACCTTCACCGATCTGGTGGCGGCCGACGGCACGATCGCCAAGGTCCCGTCGACCCCGGCGGATCCGGCCGAAGCCGTCGCGCGTGGGCTGGCCGAGCTGGTGGGGGAGGGCGGCTCGCCGGAGGTCCTGTGCCACGGCACGACGGTCGCGACGAACGCGCTGCTCGAGCGGCGCGGCGCCGAGGTCACGCTCGTGACGACGCGCGGCCTCGCCGACGTGATCGAGATCGCGCGTCAGGACCGGCCGAGCCTGTACGACATCTGGGCCGACCGGCCGCCGCCGCTCGTGTCGCGCGCGCGGCGGCTGGAGGTCGGTGGGCGCCTGGCGGCCGACGGCACCGAGCTCGAACCGGTCGGCTCGATCGACGAGCTCGACCTGAGCTCCCTCGAGGGCGGCGGCGACGGCGCGGTCGCGGTCTGCCTCCTCCACGCGGATCTCGATCCGTCGCACGAGCGCGCGGTCGCGGGGGAGCTGTCGGCCCGCGGATTCGACGTGTCGTGCTCGCACGTCGTGTCGCCCCAGTTCCGCGAGTACGAGCGGACGGTGACGACCGTGGTGAACGCGTACCTGCGGCCCCGTTGCCGTGCGTACCTCGACGCGCTCTCGCCCCTGGCTGCTGAAGTGCTCGTGATGACGTCGGCCGGCGGCCTGGTGCCGGTGGACGCGGCCGCCGAACTGCCGGCGCGGTTGTTGCTGTCGGGGCCGGCCGGCGGCGTGCGTGCCGCGGCCGAGATCGCCGCCGCCAACGGCTTCGCCGACGCGATCACCTTCGACATGGGCGGCACGAGCACCGACGTCTGCCTTGTGCTCGGCGGCCGGCCCGAGCCGGCCGGCGACCGCTCGGTGAGCGGCTACCCGATCCGCCTGCCGTCGCTCGACGTCCACACGATCGGAGCCGGAGGCGGCTCCATCGCCCGCCTCGACGCCGGTGGCGCGCTCGTGGTCGGTCCCGAGTCGGCCGGCGCGGTGCCGGGGCCTGCGTGCTACGGCCTCGGGGGCCACCTGCCCACGGTGACCGACGCCGACGTCGTTGCCGAGCGGCTCACCCCCGGCGTGGAGCTGCCGGGCATCGGCGAGCTGCGGGTGGATCTGGCGCGCGCCGCCCTCGATCGGGCCGGGGTGACGGCCGAGGGGGTGATCGCGGTCGTCGAGGCCGCGATGGAGCAGGCGCTGCGGACGGTGTCGGTCGCACGCGGCGTCGACCCGCAGCACCTGGCCCTCGTTGCGTTCGGGGGTGCCGGCCCGATGCACGCGTGCGGCCTCGCCGACGCGCTCGGCATGCCCGCGGTGATCATCCCGCCGCGCGCCGGCGTGCTGTCGGCCGTCGGCCTGCTCTGCGGTCCCCGCCAGCACGACCTCGTCCGGTCCTGGCCGACGCCGTCGGACCACACCGGCGTCACCGCAGCGCTCGCCGCGCTGGCCGCCGAGTGCACGGTCGCGGTGGGCGGCGCCGGCCCGGAGCTCGAGACCGCGGTCGACTGCCGCTACGCCGGCCAGAGCCACGAGATCACCGTGCCGAGCGTCGACGCGTTCGCCGACGAGCACTGGCGTCGCAACGGCTACGACCGTCCCGACACGCCGATCGAGGTGGTCGCGCTGCGCGCCACGGCCCGCCGGTCGGCCCCGCTGGCGGTCACCGACCTCCCCGACATCGACCGCACGTGGCTGCGGGGCGGGATGGTCGCCCAGGAGCCGGACTGCACGGTCCACCTACCGTCCGGGTGGCGTGCGGACCCGGGCGAGGCCGGCGCGCTCGTCCTGCGGAGGGACCCGTGACCCTCGACCCGGGTGGGCTGCAGGTGCTCGTGTCGCGGCTGACCGGGGTGGCCGAGGAGATGGGCGCGGTCCTGCGTCGCGCCGCGTTCAGCCCGAACATCAAGGAGCGGGCCGACTGCTCGGCCGCCGTGTTCACCGCCGACGGCACGCTGCTCGTGCAGGCCGAGCACATCCCGGTCCACCTCGGCTCGATGCCGGCGTCGGTCGCGGCCGCCATCTCGGCACTCGGGTCCACCGTCGCGCCGGGCGACCAGGTCGTGCTCAACGATCCCTTCGCAGGCGGCACCCACCTCAACGACATCACGGTCGTCGCGCCCGCAATCGACGACGACGGCCACCTCGTCGGCTGGGTCGCCAACCGCGCCCACCACGCCGATCTCGGCGGCGCAGCACCGGGTTCGATCCCTGCCGACGCCACCGAGATCCAGCAGGAGGGCCTGCGCATCCCGCCGGTGAAGCTGACGCCGGAGGTGCGAGCCCTGGTGCTGGCGTCCTCGCGCACACCGCAGGAGCGGTCCGGCGACCTCGACGCGCAGGTCGGCGCGAACCGGGTCGGCGTGAAGCGGTTGCTCGCGCTCGCGGACGCGCCGTTCGACGAGGTCGTCGCCTACGGCGAGCGCCGCATGCGGGCCGCGCTCGACGAGCTGCCCGACGGCACCTGGACCTTCGAGGACGTCCTCGACTCGACCGGCGCCGCGCCCGACCAGCAGCGACCCGCCACCATCCGACTCGCACTCACGGTCGACGGCGAGCACGTGACGTTCGACTTCACCGGCACCGATCAGCAGCGGGCCGGCAACGTCAACGCGGTCGAGGCGGTGACCCGCAGCGCGGTGTCGTTCGCCCTGCGCTCGGTGGTCGGTCCCTCGATCCCGGCCAGTGGGGGCGCGCTCGCACCGGTCGAGGTGATCGCCCCGGCCGGGACGCTGGTCGCGGCCTCGTTCCCGGCTGCGGTCGGGGCCGGCAACGTCGAGGTCAGCCAGCGGGTGGCCGACGTCTGCCTCGGCGCGCTCGCACAGGCTGCACCCGATCGCGTCCCGGCTGCGTCGCAGGGGACGATGAACAACCTGTTGGTCGGCGGGAGCGGGTGGGTCTACTACGAGACCGTCGGCGGCGGGCAGGGCGCGCGGCCCGGTCGCGACGGCATGAGCGGCGTCCACACCGCGATGACGAACACGAAGAACACGCCGATCGAGGCGCTCGAGCGGGCGTTCCCGATGCGAGTCAGCCGGTACCGGTTGCGACGCGACAGCGGCGGGCTCGGCGCCGCACGCGGCGGCGAGGGCATCGAGCGCGACCTGGTGATGCTCGAGGACGTGACCGTGTCGCTGATCACCGAGCGGCGGGTGAGCCGGCCGTGGGGGCTCGACGGCGGCGGGCCCGGCGCGGTCGGGGAGAACTGGCTGCTGCCGGGGGGCGACGAGGCGCGGGCCGAGCGCCTCGCCGACAAGTGCACGCTCCGGCTCGCGGCGGGCGACGTCCTGCGCATGCGCACCCCGGGTGGAGGAGGGTGGGGACCGACATGTTGAGGAACGACGTCGTGTTCTGGGGCCCTCGGTCGGACCACAACGCCGCCCTCTTGTCGTGGGGTGGCTCCGACGGCGACTTCGAGACGCTCTGGAACCACACGCAGAAGCGCTGGGGGTGGATCACCGACGCGCTCTCGATCGCCGGCGCGCCGACGCCCACCGGCCGGGTGATCGAGTTCGGCTCCGGCATGGGGCTGCTCGACGACGTCCTCGACGCGTCGACCACCAGCCTCGTCATGCTCGACCACACCGACGGCTACATCGCGCAGCGGCCGCACCCGCTGTCGGCGCGGTGCCGGCACCTCCTCTGGGGACCCGAGACGCTCGACGAGCTGCAGCGCACCGAGGCGGGCTCGTTCGACTGGGCGATGTCGATCGCGGTCTTCTACCACCTCGACACCGCGACGGCGGCTGCGCTGATCCGGGAGCTCGCGGTGCTGCTCGCGCCGGGCGGGCACGTGCTCGTCGAGGGCTGGAACCCGGCCACGCCGGAGCAGGTCCGGGCGCTCTCGTCCCGTGACCGGCTGTTCTCGATGTACCCGAACTACCCGCTCGACGTCGACCTGCTCTCCGCCGCGCTCGCCCCCGAGCTCGAGGAGCGCTGCCGCAATGGCGTCCTCCTCTACCGCAAGCACTGACCACCGCGTTTCTGAAGGCAATAGCGGTCGGAATCCGACGGCTGGTTCAAGGGGTGAGCGCGACATCTCCTGATTGAGGGGGTTGTCGTGTGACGGCGAGGGTTTCGCAGTCGGTGATCAATGTGGCGTTCCGGGCGATGGCTCGGGGTGCGACCC
>JAFBAD010000324.1 GCA_019247975.1 Acidimicrobiia bacterium | reverse complement strand
GGTGGATCCGCTGCCACGCGCCGAAGGCGACCGATCCGTCGGGGCTGCGCCAGCCCAGGTGGTCGGTCGGCTCGAAGGGGAGCGGCGCCGGGCTGGGGCTCGCGACGAGCGCCTGCTGCTCGGCGGTCAGCGGCCTACCGGGGCGCGCCGCGAGCGCGATGAACTCGGCGTCCACGGCGGCCGGGGCGGTGCGAGGTCAGCCTGCGGGGAGGCTCGACAGGGAGAAGTCGTCGGCTCGGAACCAGTCGCCGGCGAGCATCGGCGCGCCGTAGACCGAGAACGTGAGGCCGTTGCCCGCTTCCTTGCCTACGTACGCCGCGGTGATCTGGTGCCACTGGGTGTCGGTGGAGATCCACGTGACCGACGTGTAGCCGTTGGTGGGTGCGGTCCCGTTGGCCCGCCGCTCGCGCAGGATCAGGGTGACCGGCAGGCCGATGCGGCTGGCCTTCACCCACGCCGAACCGGTGTAGGTCCGGCCGACCTCGGTGGCCGACACCGGCGCCGGCTTGAGGTTGAGCCCGAACGTGCCGGCCAGCGCGGTGGTGTTGCGCACCTCGACGCTGTTCGTCCCGCTGTGGCCGTCGGTGGTCTGCAGGGTCGGAGCCTGCGTGCCCGAGTAGATGCCACCGAAGCACGAGATGCCGCTCTCGAGCGACGGGTCGCAGCCGCTCAGGTGATCGGTCGGTGCGTCCACCGGAGCCAGGTCGTCGAAGAGCGGATCGTTGGCGAACGCGTTGTACCGCTGCTGCTCGATCGGGTCGTACACGCCCGCGCTCGTGTAGCTCGTGCGGGTGTCGCGACCGACGGAGATCATGTCGAACGGCTCGTAGAGCTTGACCCGCGGGTAGTTCCCCGAGTCGAGCCACGCCCGGGCGTCGTCGTACATGCGGTACGCCTCGGTCTGGTTGGTGCCGTACCAGTAGCCGAACTCGGCGATGCCCCAGGGCTTCGACGTGTAGTCGTGCGTCGCGTCTGCTTTGGTCTGCAGCGCGTTGTAGAAGTAGCCGGCGATGTCGTTCCACCGCTCACGCGGTCCGACGTACGGATCCCACGTGATCCAGTCGACGCGGTCGTTGCCCGGCCACAGCTCGGGGAACAGGCAGTCCCATCCGAAGTAGCCGAGGTAGTTCATCACCCAGACGACGTTGCTGACGCCGGCTGCGGCGAACCGCCCCTGGACGTAGGCCCACATGTCCTTGTAGTCCTGCGGTGACCCGGCGTTGGCGCTCGCGAGCAACCCGGAGCACGTCGAGGTGCCCGGCGTGACGTATCGCTCGGGCTCGGCGAAGAGCGACAGCATCACCTTGCGCGGTGCGACGCTGGCGAGCTGCTGCGCCATCTTGTCGATCTGCGCGGTGACCGCCGGCTTCGTGCCGGTCGCGTCCTTCCACACGTTCGCGGGACGCCAGTTCAGGTAGAGGATCGATCCGCGATCGACGAAGTAGCGCTCGTCCGACAGCAGCGTGACGCTGCCCGCCGGGTGGTAGCCGTGGACGACGTCGACCTGCTTCCCGGTGCGGTCCTCGTGGCCGAGGATCTGGTCCTTCCACGTCGAGTAGCCCGGGTAGTTGTCGGCGACCGCGCCGAGCCACGGCCGGCAAGGGTTCACCAGCGTCGCGGTGACCGCGCAGTTGGACGCAGCGGCGGCTGCGTCGTCGGCGTGCTGGCCGGTGCCGACGATCCCGCCCGCCACGGCGACGGCGATCATGGCCAGCGCGACGAGCACCCGGACCGAGGCGCGCCGATGACGCGTCCGAACGGCCCTGCCTGCGTTCCCCATCAGCTCCCCAGCCCCTCACCTCGTTGGGTGGTAAAGGATCGCACTGTGCGTGGTGGGAAGGCAAGAGGTCGGGATCTTTGATCCGTTCGACCTACATTCCGCCGCGATGCACGAGGTCGAGCACACGGTCTCCGCCCACAACACCGACACCGCCTCGTCGAACCGCATCCACGACGACGCGACGGCCCGACGGTTCGGCTTCCGGGGCGGCCTCGTGCCGGGCGTCGACGTCTACGCCTACCTGGTCCACCTGCCCGCCGCGAGGTGGGGCCGCGAGTGGCTGACCGGTGGTTCCCTCGTCGCCCGCTTCGAGCAGCCGGTCTACGACGGCGACGCGGTGCAGGTCGTGTGGGCGCCGACCGGTGATCTCGAGCTCCGGGACCCCGCGGGTCAGCGGTGCGCGGTCGCGACCCCGGCGCGGCAGGCGACCCGGGGCTCGATCTACGACTTCCCGCTCGTCGCCTCCGTGGCTCGCGAGGACCGCCCGCCCGCCTCGCCCGAGACGCTGGCGGTCGGCACGCTCTTCGCGCTGGAGCCGCACCGCTTCGACGCGGACGTCGCGCAGGCCTACCTCGACGACGTGCGTGAGGACCTCGCGCTCTTCCGCGTCGAGGGCATCGCCCACCCGGCGTGGCTGCTGCGTGACGCCAACTACGTGTTGTCGGCCAACGTCGAGCTCGGGCCGTGGATCCACGTCGAGTCCGAGGTCGTGCACCACGGGCTCGTGACCGACGGCGCGGTGGTGTCGGCCCGAGCGCGGGTCGAGCGGCTGTTCGAGAAGAAGGGTCACCGCTTTGTGACGCTCGCGGTCCAGCACCTCGCCGACGAGCGCACGGTGATGACGACCTGGCACACCGCGATCTACCGACCGCGGCAGGTCGCCGAGGCGGGCTGACCGTGGACCGCCACCCGAACCAGCGGGCTGCTTCGACGCTGCCGCGCGAGCTGCGGCGCACGACCGTGCCCGATGCGGTGCGGTCCTGGGTGGCGTCGGTCGCCGGCGCACGGGTCGAGCGGGTCCGCCGGCTGCCCGGCGCGACCTCCACTGCGGTGCACGGGCTCTGGCTGGCGGGCGGTGATCGCCTGGTGCTGCGCCGCTACGCGTGGCCGGGGTTCCTCGCCGAGGAGCCCGATGCGCCGCGTCGCGAGATCGATGCGCTGCGCTACGCGGCTGCGCACGACCTGCCGGTGCCCGAGATCGTCGGTGCCGATGTCGGCGGCCACGAGGTCGGCGACGGCGTGCCCACCCTCCTCATGACGTTCCTGCCCGGCCGGGCGCGAGCCACTCCCGACGTGGCCGACCTCGCCGCAGTGGCGGCGCAGGTCCACGCGGCTGGTTCCGGGCCCGACGGGCACGACTGGTTCCGCTGGTACGAGGGCCGGTCGCTCGCACCCCCGGCCCTCGCCCGCCATCCCCACTGGTGGGAGGTGGCGATCGAGCGGTGGAACGCGGAGCCGCCCCCGTTCGTGCCATCGCTGACCCATCGCGACTTCCACCCCGGCAACGTCCTGTGGTCGCGATCCCGTGCGACCGGGATCGTCGACTGGGCGAACGCGTGCCGCGGACCGTGGAGCTGCGACATCGCGCACTGCCGCGGGAACCTGATCAACCTCTCCGGCTTCGACGCCGCCGACCGGTTCCTCGCCGCGTACGAGGCGCAGACCGGCAAGGCCTACGACTGGTTCTGGGAGCTCGGCTCGGTCCTCGAGCACGGCCCTTCGTCATGGGAGATCGCCGACGACGTCACGAGCGCGGAGCGCCGCCTGGACCGCGCGCTGGCCGAGCTGGGGCTGCGGTAGGCGGCCGGTCCTACGCTCGCTCCCGATGAGCGACGAGAACCCGTACCTCGCGTCGAGGCTGCACGGGTTGGGCACGACGATCTTCGCCGAGATGTCGCTCCTGGCCGTGCAGACCGGAGCCATCAACCTCGGCCAGGGCTTCCCCGACACCGACGGTCCCGCCGAGGTGGCCGACGCGGCGATCGCCGCGATCCGCAGCGGTCAGAACCAGTACCCGCCGGGCACGGGCATCGCCGAGCTGCGTGAGGCCATCGCCGCGCACCAGGCCCGCTTCTGGGGCCTGACCTTCGCTGCGGACACCGAGGTGCTCGTCACCGCGGGAGCGACCGAGGCGATCACCGCCGCGCTGATCGCGCTGTGCGAGCCCGGCGACGAGGTGCTCACGTTCGAGCCGACCTACGACAGCTACCGCGCCGCCGCCGCGATGGCGGGCGCGACCGTGCGGGCGGTGCGGCTCGAGGCGCCCGACTACCGGTTCGACACCGCTGCGCTCGACGCCACCGTCGGGCCGCGCACCCGGCTCGTCCTCCTCAACTCGCCGCACAACCCGACCGGCAAGGTGTTCGACGTCGCGGAGCTCGACGCGGTCGCGGACGTGTGCCGCTCCCACGACCTCGTCGCGATCACCGACGAGGTCTACGAGCACATGGTGTTCGAGGGTCGCCACGTCCCTCTGGCCACCCGGCCCGGCATGGCCGAGCGCACGCTCACGATCTCGTCGGCCGGCAAGACGTTCTCGTTCACCGGCTGGAAGATCGGTTGGGTGTGCGGCCCGGCGGACCTCGTCGCCGCGGTGCGCACGGCCAAGCAGTTCATGACCTACGTGAACGGCGCGCCGTTCCAGCCCGCGATCGCCGTGGGCCTCGGATTGCCCGACGCCTACTTCGCGGAGCTGCGCGAGGGGCTGCAGATGCGACGCGATCTGCTGTGCGAGGGGCTCGCGGCGGCCGGCTTCACCGTGCACCGTCCGGCCGGCACCTACTTCGTGACCGTCGACATCCGGACGTTGACCGACGAGGACGGCGGCACGTTCTGCCGGCGCCTGCCCGAGCGCTGCGGCGTGGTGGGCGTGCCGAGCTCCGCCTTCTACGAGGACGCCGAGGCGGCCCGGCACCTGGTGCGGTTCTCGTTCTGCAAGCGGCCCGAGGTGCTGTCCGAGGCGGCCGACCGGCTGGCCGGCCTCGGTCAGGTGCTGGCGCGGAGCGCCGACCAGGCCATGTAGCCGCCGGCCAGGTCGGTGGCCCGGGGCACGCCCAGGCTGCGTACCGTCGCCGCCGCGAGGCTCGAGGCGTAGCCCTCGTTGCACACGACGATCACGCGACGGTCGGCGTCGACGTCCGGCAGGTGGTGCGGGCTGCTCGGATCGAGCCGCCACTCGAGGTGGATCCGCTCGACGACGACCGCGCCCGGGAGCTCGCCGTGCGCGGCCCGGTCGGCCTCCGGCCGGATGTCGACGACCAGTGCGCCGTCGGCCAGTTCGCGCTCGAGCTCGTCGGGTTCGACGC
>JAFBAD010000245.1 GCA_019247975.1 Acidimicrobiia bacterium | reverse complement strand
CCGAGGCATCCAGGTCCACCACATCGTGCACTGGGAAGACGGCGGACCCACCGACACCGACAACCTCTGCTGCCTGTGCCGAAGGCATCACCGGATGCTGCACAACGGGCTCATCGGGATCACCGGCCACGCCGACGACCCCGACGGACTGACCGTCACCGACCGGTGGAACCGAAGACTCGACCCCACCGGCAAACCCACACCCCCGAACCGATCACCCGCCGAAGCAGCCCGCGCCGCCCACATCCCCACCCCCACCTACCGCCACCCCAGCGGCGAACGCATCAACACCCGCGACACCTGGTTCGGCGCCGCCACCGCGGCCTGAGCCTCTACAGCGGCTCCACGGGGATGGTGAAGGCCGGGTGCTCGACGCCGCCGTCGATCTCGATGACCTTGCCGGTCACCCACGAGGACGCATCGCTCGCCAGGTAGACGACGCCGGCCGCGATGTCCTCCACCTGGCCGACCCGGCGCATCGGCGTGTTCTCCTCGAGCTGGCGGCGGATCGAGTCGTCGGTCAGCACCGAAGCGAGCGCGTCGGTCTCCACGCCGCCGACCTCGATCGCGTTGATGCGGATCTTCGGGGCGATCTCCACAGCCATGTTGCGGGTGACCATGTTGAGCCCCGCCTTGCCGGCGCCGTAGGCGGTGAAGGCCGGCTGCACCATCGAGGCCGAGCGCGACGAGATGTTGACGACCGCGCCCCCGCCCGCGGTGTCCACCATGACCGGCACCACCAGCCGGGTGAGGAGGAACGGCGCGACCACGTTGAAGCGGAGCGCCTGCTCGAAGCCGTCCGCGCTGGTGCGCAGGGCCGGCCGGGGCGGCCAGCCGCCCGCGTTGTTCACCAGGATGTCGATCCGCCCGAACTCCTCGACCGCGGCGGCGACGAGGTGCTCGAGCTGATCGCGCACGAGGACGTCGGTCGGCACCGTGAGCGCCCGCCGGCCGGTGGCCCGCACCCGCTCGGCGGTGTGCTCGATGTCGGCCTCGGTGCGGGCCGCGCACACGACATCGGCGCCGGCCTCGGCCAGCGCCACCGCGGTGCCGGCCCCGATGCCCTTGCCCGCGCCGGTCACGATCGCGACGCGGTCGGTCAGCTTGAACTGGTCCAGGATCACGCGCCGCACAGTACGGGGGTGCGCGGGTAGGGACCCCGGGGTGTCGGAGCGGGCGGTCGCCAGGGTCGGGTGCTCGGGCTGGATGTACCGGGACTGGCGGGGGATCGTCTACCCGGCGGAGCTCAAGCAACGGGAGTGGTTCGGCTACTACGCGACGCTCTTCGACACCGTCGAGATCAACAACACCTTCTACCGCCTCCCGCCGCCGTCGACCGTCGAGGCGTGGGCCGCGCAGGCGCCGGAGGGCTTCGAGTACGCGCTGAAGCTCGGCCAGTTCGGCTCGCACCGCATGAAGCTCCGCGACGCAGTGAGCTGGCTGCCGAACCACCTCGACCGGGTGGAGCGGCTCGGCTCCCACCTCGGTCCGAACCTCGTGCAGCTGCCGCCCCGGTGGAAGCGCAACGTCGAGCGACTCGACGAGTTCCTCACGGTCGCGCCGAAGGCGATCCGCTGGGCGGTCGAGCTGCGCGACGAGACGTGGGTGCACGACGACGTCTTCGCGGTGCTCGAGAAGCACGGCGCCGCGCTGTGCATCCACGACCTGCTGCCCGACCACCCCTGGGTGCGCACGACCGACTGGACCTACGTCCGCTTCCACGGTCCGCAGGCGCTCGTGAAGAAGTACTGGGGTCGGTACGGCGGCCGCCGCCTCTGGCGGGTCGCCGACCGGCTCGGCGCCTGGCTCGACGAGGGCTGCGCCGTGCACGCCTTCTTCAACAACGACTGGGAAGGTCACGCGGTCGTCGACGCGCAGTGGCTGGCCCGGCGCCTAGGTTCGGGCCCGTGACGGAGCTGGACGGTCAGGTCGCGATCGTGACCGGCTCGTCGAGCGGGATCGGCGAGGCGACCGCGCTGCGTCTGTCCGAGCTCGGAGCCCACGTGGTCGTGAACTCGTGGTCATCGGTGGACGCGGGCGAAGCGGTGGCGGCCGCGCTGCCGACCGAGGGCATGTACGTGCAGGCCGACATCGCCGACCAGGCCCAGGGGCACGCGCTGCTCGAGCGGACGATCGAGCGCTTCGGCCGGCTCGACATCCTCGTGAACAACGCGGGCTGGACGACGGTCGTGCCCCATCACGACCTCGAGGGGCTGACCGACGACATCCTGCGCAAGACCTTCGAGGTCAACGTGTTCGGCACGTGGTGGCTCACGAAGGCGGCGATGCCGCACCTGCGCGACTCCGACTCGCCGTGCGTCGTGATGGTCACGTCGCTGGCCGGCACCCGGCCGGTCGGCTCGTCGATCGCCTACGCGATGTCGAAGGCCGCGCTCAACCACCTCACGCTGCTGCTGGCGAAGTCGTGCGGCCCGGTGCGGGTCAACGCCGTAGCACCGGGCCTGGTCGAGACGCCGTGGACCAGCGACTGGACCGCCCAGCACGACTTCGTCCGAGCCGTGTCGCCGATGCACCGCTCGGCCACGCCGGCGGACTGCGCGGAGGCGGTGCTCGGCATGGTCCGCAACCCGCACGTCACCGGCCAGGTCCTGACGGTCGACGGCGGCAGCGGGCTGGTCATGTGACCGAGCGGCGCTTCCTGACGACCCACGCCGGCAGCCTGCCCCGTCCGCCCCAGCTGGCCGAGCTGCACGGACGGCGCAGCCGGGGCGAGGCGGTCGACGACGGTGAGCTGCGCGACGCGGTCGAGGAGGCCACGGCCCAGGTGGTCGCCGCCCAGGTCGAGGCCGGCATCGACATCGGCAACGACGGCGAGCAGGCCCGCGAGAGCTTCGTCACCTACGTGCAGCACCGCATGACCGGGTTCGGCGGCACCAGCCACCGGCCGATCATGCGGGATCTCATCGAGCACCCGGACCTCATCGAGCTGACCCGGGCCCGGCGCGAACGCACGAAGGTCAACCTGATGGCTGCACCCGCGGCCGTCGCCGAGGTGAGCTACCGCGACACCGCGGAGCTCGACGCCGAGCTCGCGCTGGTCGCCGACACGCCGTTCGTCGAGACGTTCATGACCGCCGCGTCGCCGGGCATCGTCGTCGCGGCGATGGAGAACCGCTTCTACGCGACGCGCGACGAGTACGTGACCGCGGTCGCCGCCGCCCTCCGCACCGAGTACCGGGCGATCGTCGAACGCGGTCTGCTGCTGCAGATCGACGCGCCGGATCTCGCGCTCGAACGCCACACGTCGTTCGCCGAGCGACCGCTGGACGAGTTCCTCGCCTGGGTGGAGCTCGTCGTCGGTGCGATCAACGGCGCGCTCGACGGGATCGACCCGGCGCGGGTCCGGCTCCACGTCTGCTGGGGGAACTACGAGGGACCGCACGACCACGACGTCGCCTTCGAGGCCATCCAGCCGCTGCTCTACGAGGCGCACGTGGGCGCGCTCGTCGTCTCGATGGCGAACGCCCGTCACGCGCACGAGCACCGCTGCTTCACGACCCGTCCGCTGCCCGACCACATGGCCCTCGTGGCCGGCGTCATCGACACCACGAGCAACTACGTCGAGCACCCGGAGGTGGTGGCCGACCGGCTGGTCCGCGTGGCCGAGGCGGTCGGTGATCCGGCGCGCGTCATCGCCGGGACGGACTGCGGCTTCGACACGTCGGCGGGCATCGGCGACGTCGCGCCGTCGGTGGTCTGGGAGAAGCTCCGCTCGCTGCGGGCGGGCGCGGATCTGGCGGCGGAGCGAGCCTTCTAGCTCGTAGCGTCGGGACCGTGACGGCTCTGTCGGCGACAGGCCTGGTGAAGACGTTCGGCCCCACACGGGCGCTCGACGGTCTCGACCTCGTCGTCGCGACCGGCGACGTGCACGGCTTCCTCGGACCCAACGGGGCCGGCAAGACGACGACCATCCGCGTCCTGCTCGGCCTGCTGAAGGCGGACGCAGGTGAGGTGTCCCTGCTCGGCGGCGACCCGTGGAAGGACGCTGTGACGCTCCACCGCCGCCTGGCCTACGTGCCGGGCGACGTGAACCTGTGGCCGAAGCTGTCGGGTGGCGAGACGATCGACCTGTTCGGCCGGCTGCGCGGTGACCTCGACCCGAAGCGGCGCGACGAGCTGGTCGAGCGGTTCGAGCTCGACCCGACCAAGCGGGCCCGCACCTACTCGAAGGGCAACCGGCAGAAGGTGGCCCTCATCGCCGCGCTCGCGTCGTCGGCCGAGCTGCTGATCCTCGACGAGCCGACCTCGGGGCTCGACCCGCTCATGGAGGAGGTGTTCCAGGAGTGCATCCGGGAGGTCCGCGCCGAGGGCCGGACCGTGCTCCTCTCGAGCCACATCCTCGCCGAGGTCGAGGCCCTCTGCGATCGCGTGAGCATCATCCGCAACGGCACGACGGTCGCGTCGGGCACGCTCGACTCGATGCGCGAGCTGACCCGCACCTCGGTGCACGCCGAGACCGAGCGCCCGCCGGTCGGTCTCGATCGCCTCGAGGGCGTGCACGGTCTCCGCGTCGACCGCGACCAGGTCCGCTTCGATGTCGACACCGTGCACCTCGCGCCCGCGATCCGCTGCCTGAGCGAGGCCGGGATCCGCATGCTGGTCAGCACGCCGCCGACGCTCGAGGAGCTGTTCCTTCGCCACTACGGCGACGCGGTGGACGCCTCGGACGACGCGTGACCAGCCTGACCGGCACGCTGCACCTGGCCCGGATGGCGGTGCGCCGTGACCGGGTGCGCCTGCTGCTGTGGGTCGCCGCGATCGTCGCCGTTGTGCTCCTGAACGCGGTGAGCACCGTGGACCTGTATCCGACGCAGCACTCGCTCGACCTCGCCGCTGCGGCTGCCCGCGGCAACCCGGCCGCCCTCGCGTTCAACGGCCCGGACGTCGCGCTCGACACGGTCGGTGGACAGGTCGCGCTGCAGGTCGGCGCGATCGGGCTGACCTTCGTCGGGCTGATGAGCCTGCTGCTCGTCGTGCGCCTGACCCGCGCCGAGGAGGACAGCGGCCGGCTGGAGCTGGTCCGGTCCATGCCGGTCGGGCGGCACGCGTCGCTCGCCGCCGCGCTCGTGGTCGTCGGGGCGACCGACGCCGTGGTCGGGCTCCTCACGACGCTCTGCCTCCTCTCGCAGGACCTGCCGGTGGGTGGCTCGGTGGTGATGGGTGCGTCCTTCGTCGTCGTCGGGCTGCTGTTCGCCGGGCTGGCGGCCACGACCGCGCAGGTCACCGAGAACCCGCGGGTGGCCAGCGGTCTCGCCGGTGGCGTGCTCGCCGCGTCGTTCCTCGTCCGAGCGATCGGCGACGCAGGGAGCGGTGCGGCCTCGTGGGCGTCGCCGATCGGCCTGGCCCAGAAGTCCCGTCCCTTCGGGGGCGACGCGGTCTGGCCGCTCCTGCTGTGCCTCGCGTTCGCCGCGCTGCTGACCGCGGCCGCCGCGGTGCTCTCGGCCCGGCGGGACTTCGGTGCCGGCCTCGTCGCACCGCAGCCCGGGCCGGCGCACGGGTCGGCCCGCTTGGCCACACCGCTGGCGCTGGCGTTCCGGCTCCAGCGCGGCGCGGTCCTGTGGTGGACGATCTCGCTGGTCGCGATGGCGGTGGCGTGGGGATCGCTGGCCAACAGCATCGACGAGTTCACGAAGGACAACCAGTCCCTCGAGGACATGTTCAAGCGGCTCGGCGGCGCGGGCATCACCGACGGGTACCTGGCCACCACGCTCCTCTTCGCCGCGCTCGTCGCGGCGGGAGCCGCGCTGCAGATCGTGATCCGCGTGCGGACCGAGGAGACCGGCCGGCGTGGCGACCCCGTGCTCGCCACGCCCACCTCCCGCGCCCGCTGGGCCGGCGGGCACCTCGTCACCGCGCTCGCCGGCAGCGGTCTGGGGCTGATCGCCGCCGGCCTCGCGCTCGGCATCACCTACGGCGCGGTCATCGGCGACCCGAGCCAGGTCGGGCGGTTGGTCGGCGCCGCCCTCGTCTACCTCCCCTCCGTGTGGCTGTTCGCAGCGCTGGCCGTCGCCCTGATCGGTCTGGCGCCCGGCTGGACGAACGGCGCATGGGCGGTGTGGGGCGGGTGCGTGGCGCTCGGCCTGTTCGGCACGCTGATCGATGTGCCGAAGGCGGTGCGCGACCTCTCGCCGTTCGAGGTCGTGCCCACGCTCCCGGCCGAATCGATGCGCTGGTTGCCGGTGGCCGGGGTCGGGCTGGTCGCCGTCGTGCTGGCGGTCGCCGGCTTCGAGGGCCTCCGCCGCCGCGACATGAGCTGAGCGCCTCGGTTTACGCTCCGCGCTCGATGACGATCGAACCGGATGCGCTCGAGGCGGCGGCACGGGAGCGGACCGGTCTCGAGGACCTCGGCGACGGCAGCCACCGCGAAGGCCTCGAGCGGCTCTGCGAGTCGTTGGGAAAGGACGGCGACCTCACCGAGATCGGCGAGATGACGCTCGACTTCCGACTCACCATGCTCCTCGCGTCGAGGCTGGGCATCGAGGACACCTACCGCGCGCACCCCGAGATCGACGAGCAGGAGATCGAGGGACCGATCGTCGTCATCGGGCTGCCCCGCACCGGCACGACCGCGCTGAGCCAACTGGTCGCCGCCGATCCGCAGGTGCGCTCGCTGCGCACGTGGGAGTCGGCCGCCCCGGTGCCGCCGCCCGAGAGCGCCACCGAGCACACCGACCCGCGCATCGCGGAGTGCGCGGCGGGCATCGAGATGATGTACGAGTCGTTCCCCCGCATGCGCGCGCTGCACCACGCGGAGGCGACGACCGCGACGGAGTGCCAGGACCTCCTGGGCATGAGCTTCAAGACGTTCCACTTCGACGGCTTCGCGCACGTGCCCGGCTACACCGACTGGGTGGTCGACTGCGACATGACCGCGGCGTACGAGTACCACCGGCGCACGCTCCGACTGCTGCAGTGGCACTGCCCGCCCAACCTCTGGCACCTCAAGACGCCGGTGCACATGTTCGCCCTCGACGCGCTGGTGGCCGCGTACCCGAAGGCCGTGTTCCTCTGGAGCCACCGCGACCCGGCCCAGGTGCTCGGCTCGGTCGCCGACCTGGTCCACTACACCCGCAGCTGGGCCAGCGACCGCGACGACGCGACCGAGCTCGGCCCGCAGCAGCTCGCCGCGTG
>JAFBAD010000219.1 GCA_019247975.1 Acidimicrobiia bacterium | reverse complement strand
GTCCGGCTTCATCGCCCAGCGGGCCGGCAGCGATCCCGTGACCGTCAGCGGCCTGATGGCCGCCGGCCTCGTGCTCTTCTGCCTGACCCTGCTCACCAACCTCATCGCATCGGTCGTGATCTCACGCAGCCGCTCGGGTGCGGGGGTGGACCTGTGATCACCACGACCCCCACCGCAACGCCCGACACGCCGACGGCCGCCACCCCGGCGGCACCGGACCGGCGCCGGCGCATCCGCCGGATGCCCCGCCACACCCCCGCCGAGCTCGTGCTCATGGCGGTGTGCGCGCTGAGCAGCCTGCTCGCCACGTGGCTCCTGTTCGCCCGCCTGACCGACGGCGTCGGCTGGCTCGGCTTCGGGCTCTGCTGGTACGGCGGCTTCATCGGCCTGCTGTACGCGTGCACCCGCGAGCAGGACGGACCGCTCGTCGCGATGGACCGGGTGGTCGAGACGGTGATGACGAGCGTCTCGCTCGTGCTGTTCGTGCCGTTCGCCTTCCTGCTCGGCTACATCGTCAGCAAGGGCCTGCCCGCGCTGCGGCCCGGCTTCTTCATCCACGACCAGTCGGGGGTGCGGGCCACCGACCCGGCCACCGCCGGCGGCGGCGCCCACGCGATCGTCGGTTCGGTCGAGCAGGTGCTGCTCGCGCTGGCGTTCACGCTGCCGCTCAGCCTGCTCACCGCGACGTTCCTCAACGAGACCCGCAGCCGCTGGCGTCGACCGGTGCGCATCCTCATCGACGCGATGAGCGGGCTCCCGTCGATCATCGCCGGCCTCTTCATCTACGCCTTCTTCGTCATCCCGTACGCCAAGACGACGACGCTGTTCAACTTCAACGGCTTCCTCGCGTGCCTGGCGCTGTCGATCACGATGCTCCCGACCATCACGCGCACGGTCGAGGTCGTGCTGCGGCTGGTCCCGAACGGGCTCCGGGAGGCTTCCCTCGCCCTCGGCTCCTCCCGGGCCCGAACGGTCTGGTCGGTCGTGCTGCCGACGGCGCGGTCCGGCGTGACCACCGCGGTGGTGCTCGGCATCGCCCGAGCCGTGGGCGAGACCGCGCCGCTGCTCTTCACCTCGTTCGGCCTCGACCTGATGAACGCCAACCCGTTCTCGAAGCCGCAGGAGAGCCTCCCGCTCTTCATCTTCCGCAACGTGCAGAAGCCGTCGGAAGCCGCCATCTCGAGGGCGTTCACCGCGGCCCTCGTCCTCATGATCGTCGTGCTCGTGCTGTTCGCGATCGCCCGCTTCTTCGGGCGGGACCGCACCGCATCACGAGCCCGCAGGACCCGGCGCCGGGCTGCCCGACGCGCCGCCACCTCACCCGTCGAACCGACACCGCTGGAGCTGTCATGACCACCCTCGACCTCGAACCGGTCACCACCACCCGTCCCGTCTTGCACGGCGGTCCGCCGCCCGGTGCCAGCGGGATGGACGTCATCGACCTGTGCGCGTGGTTCGGCGACAACCTCGTCCTCGAGGGTGTCGACCTGGTGATCCCGCCACGCGAGGTCACCGCGCTCATCGGCCCGTCGGGCTGCGGCAAGTCGACCTTCCTGCGGCTGCTGAACCGCATGCACGAGCTCGTCGCATCGGCCGCGCTGGCCGGTGAGGTGCTGCTCGACGGGGAGGACATCTACGCCCGCGGCGTGCGGGCCCAGGACGTCCGCAAGCGGGTGGGCATGGTCTTCCAGAAGCCCAACCCGTTCCCCGCGGAGTCGATCCGCGACAACGTGCTGGCCGGCCTCAAGCTCGCCCGCATCCGCACCGACGACCCGGACTCGCTGGTCGAGCAGAGCCTGATCCGGGCGGGCCTGTGGCGCGAGGTGCGCGACCGCCTGGCCGACCCGGGAGCTTCCCTCTCGGGCGGTCAGCAGCAGCGCCTCTGCATCGCCCGCGCGCTCGCGGTCGGCCCCAACGTCCTGCTGATGGACGAGCCGTGCTCGGCCCTCGACCCGACCTCGACCCGCCGGGTCGAGGAGACGATCGCCGAGATCGGCCACGAGATCACGATCGTGATCGTCACCCACAACATGCAGCAGGCACAGCGGGTGTCGGACCGCTGCGCGTTCTTCCTCGCCGCCGAAGGCGAGCCCGGTCGGATCGTCGAGCAGGGCTCGACCGAGACGATGTTCACGAGCCCGCGTGACACGCGCACGCTCGACTACGTGTCAGGCCGCTTCGGATGAGCCGGTCACCGTTCGCTCTCGCGGCCGTCGCGCTCCTGGCCGCGGTCCTCGCCTGGTCGGGTGCGGCTGCGCCGGCCGGTGCGACCGGCGCGCTCGTCAACGGCGCCGGGTCGAGCTACGTCGCGCTCGCCATGCAGCAGTGGGTCACCGACGGCACCGCCCAGGGCATCAAGGTCAACTACACGCCCACCGGGTCGCCCGACGGCGTGCAGCGCTACGTCGGCACGCAGGTGAACTTCGCGGCGACCGAGGCCGAGTTCCGGTCCTTCGGCACCACGGCGGTCCCTCGCGGCTACCAGTACGTGCCCGACGTCGCCGGCGCGATGGCGGTCATGTACAACCTGCGCGACCGGGCCGGGAACAAGGTCGACTACCTCCACCTGAGCCAGCAGACGATCGCCCGCATCTTCCTGGGCGACATCACGCGCTGGTCGGACCCTGCGATCAGCCGGGAGAACGCCGGGTTCACCTTCCCGGACCAGCCGATCAACGTCGTCTACCGCTCGACGCAGTCGGGCACGACCGGCCTCTTCTACGACTTCATCCAGCACGCCGAGCCCGACCTGTTCAACCGCTGGGCGGCGCGCAACCAGATCCCGACGAACCGCCGCATCCTCGAGCTGCCGCCGAACTTCGCACCCCGCACGCAGGGCCTCTCGACGTCGGACCAGATCGCGCAGTTCCTCGCGGGCGGCACCGGCGAGTGGTCGATCAGCTACGACGAGTTCGGCTACGCGAAGACCTACGGCGTGCCGTCGGCGTGGGTGCAGAACGGGGCCGGTAAGTGGGTGCTCCCGTACGCGACGAACATCTCCGCCGCGCTCGAGTCGGCGACCCTGCGGCCGGACCTCAGCCAGGAGCTCTCGGGCGTCTACGCGAGCCGCAACCCGCTCGCCTACCCGATCTCGGCCTACTCGTACGTCGTCACGCAGTGCGCCAAGTCGGGTGACCGGCCGACCTGCGGCGGCGCCTACCCCGACCAGGGCGTCATCGACACCCTGGCGCCGTGGCTCCGCTACATCGCGTGTGACGGCCAGGTCGCGATGGCCCGCATCGGCTACTCGCCGCTGCCGCCGAACCTGAGCCAGGAGATCATCACGTCGATCGGCCGGCTGAAGGGCGCGCCGGCCACCGAGCGGCTCAGCGCATCGAACTGCAACAACCCGCGGTTCCACGGCAGCCTCGGCGCCGGCGCAACGAGCCCGCCCGACCCGTTCGCGCAGCTGCCCGGTGGCGTGTGCGCCGCCGCCGGTTGCGCCGGCGGCGGTGGCGGCGGCTCGGGCACCGGTGCCGGCCGGGGCGGCAGCGGCGCCGGCCCGGGCGGAGAGGGCGGCGCAGGCACGGGCCCCACCGCCGGCGGGTCGAAGGACGCAGCCGGGTCGGGAAAGGGGTCCGGCGCCACGAAGACCGACGCCGCCGACGCCGCCGGCCAGGACGGTCTCGCGTCGGCGGAGCTGGCCGGGCCCCGGCTCGCCGCTCCCACCGCCTACCGGGCCACCGACGCCGGCGGGGTCCCACCCGGTCCAGCCGCCGCGCTGCTCGCCAGCCTCGTGCTGCCCGCAGCCTGCATCGCTGTTCGCCGCCGGAGGTCGTCGACATGACCACCACCGGCCCAGACCTTCCCCCCGATCACCCTCGATCCACCTCGCTTCACCAATCACTCCAGGAGGAGACAATGTCCATCCGTAGGTTCGGGCGGCTGCGAACCGCCATGGCGGCGGGGGTGCTCACCGCATCGCTCGGCACCCTCGGCTCCCTTGGCTCTGCCGCCGGGGCATCCCCGCACGCAGACGCGTACGGCACCCAGGTGACCGTGCCCATCACCGGTCTCACGACGCCCTACGGGGTGGCCGTGAGCGCCTCGGCCGCAGTGACGGCCACGTCGTACACCGACGGGGTCACCACGCAGTCGGCCGTCGTCCGCCGCCCGGCGGGCGGCACCCAGGCGGCGCTGTCGTTCGGCTCGCTGGGCAGCCCCTTCGGGGTCGCCCTCGACGCGGCGGGCAACACGTACGTCACCGACCTGAGCGCGAACGTCGTGCTGAAGCAGCCTGCGGGCGGCGGCAGCCCGACCACCCTCGGCTTCACCGGTCTGCTCAACCCGGCCGGCGTCGCGGTCGACGCCAGCGGCGCGGTCTACGTGGCCGATTCCGGCAACGCGCGGGTCGAGAAGCTGAGCGGCGGCGTGCAGTCGACGCTCGACTTCACCGGCCTGTCCTCGCCGTACGGCATCGCGGTCGACGACCAGGGGTCGGTGTACGTCACCGACGCGGACGACGACGACGTCGTGAAGCTGACCTCGGGCGGCTCGCAGTCGACCCTCGGCTTCAGCGGGCTCAGCAGCCCGGACGGCATCGCGGTCGACGACGCGCACAACGTGTACGTGGCCGACGCCGACCACAACCGGGTCGTCGAGCTCCCGAGCGGTGGCGCGCAGCTGACGCTGGCCTTCACCGGCCTCGATGCACCGGCCGGCGTCGCGATCGGCCCCGACGGCAGCGTCGTCGTGGCCGACTCCGACAACGACCGCATCGTCGAGCTCCCGGCCGACACGCCGTACGCGCCGTTCCTCTCGTGGACCGCGCTGGTCGACCAGCAGTACATCGACGTCGTCGGACGCGCGCCCTCCAGCTCGGAGCTCTCGAGCTGGACGGCCAAGCTCCAGGGCGGGACCGCGACGCCGGGCGACGTGGTCGCTGCGCTGCGCACCAGCTCGGAGAACGTCACGAACGTCGATCCGGTGACCCGGCTGTACCGCGCCTACTTCCTGCGCATCCCGGACCGCGGCGGCCTCACCTACTGGATCGCCCAGCGCCGGTCGGGCCAGAGCCTCGACAAGATCTCGGCGTCGTTCGCCGGCTCGTCGGAGTTCACGTCCCGCTACGGCTCGCTCACGAACAAGCAGTTCGTGAACCTCGTGTACCAGAACGTCCTCGGTCGTTCCGGTGACGCCGGCGGTGTGAAGTTCTGGACCGCGCAGCTCGACCAGCACAAGCGCACCCGGGGCCAGGTCATGACCGGCTTCTCGGAGTCGCACGAGTACGTCAACGCGCAGGGCAGCGAGGTGAACGCATCGGTGCTGAGCATCTTCCTGCTGCACCGGGGTCCGACCACCTCGGAGTTCTCCAGTGCGGTGACCGCGCTCGACGGCTCCACCACGCTGGCGACCTACGCCAACCAGATCCTCGACGGCGCCGAGTACGGCGCCCGGATCCGGTAGCCGTTCAGAGCTCCACCACCCGGTCCACGTCGACCGCCTCGAGGAAGCGGCGGTCGTGGGTGACGAGCAGGAGGGTGCCCTCCCAGGTGCGGAGGGCACCCTCCAGCTGCTCGATGACCGGCAGGTCGAGGTGGTTGGTGGGTTCGTCGAGCACCAGGCAGTTGGTGCCGGAGGCCATCAGCAGCGCGAGGGCGGCCCGGGTCCGCTCCCCCGGTGAGAGCTCCCGGGTGCTGCGGGCGATGTGGCCCGCACCGAGCCCGAACTTCGCCAGCAGCGACCGTGCGTCGGAGACGACGAGTCCGGTCGCCTTCATCAGGCCGGCGAGCACCGTGGCGTCCTCGGCGAAGCGCCGCCGGGCCTGATCGAGCTCGCCCACGACGACGCCGGGTCCCATCCAGCGCGACCCGGAGACGAGCGGCAGGCGCCCGAGCAGCGAGTCGATCAGCGTCGTCTTGCCGGACCCGTTCGCTCCCACGATCGCGACCCGGTCGGCCCAGCGCACCTCGAGGTCGATGGGTCCGAGACGGAAGTCGCCGTCGCCCACGACCGCCCTCCCCACCACGGCGTGATCGAGGCGCATGACGACGTCGCCGCTGCGGGCCGTCGCAGCAAGGTCGAGCCGCAGGTCCCAGCCCTCCCACGGCTTCTCGACCACCTCGACCCGCTCGATCGCCTTGTCGAGCCGGGCCGCCTTGCCGGCCAGCTTCTCGGACATCGCGACGTTGTGGGCCTTGATGAACTTGTCGCCGTCGCGCGGGTTCTTGACCGCCTTGCGCGCGCCGTCGGCCGCCCACTGGCGGGTGCGCCGGGCCCGCTCGTTCAGGTCGTCGACCTCGTCGCGGTAGCGGCCGTACGCCTCTTCTGCGTGGCGGCGCGACCGGGCCCGCTCGTCGAGGTACGCCTGCCACCCGCCCGCGAAGAGCGCGCCGGTGTGGCTGTGCTCGTCGAGCTCGAGCACGTGGGTGATCGTGCGCTCCAGGAAGGCCCGGTCGTGCGACACCACGACCACCGCGCCCGGGAAGCCGACCACGAACGCCTCCAGCCGCTGCAGCCCGTCGAAGTCGAGGTCGTTGGTCGGCTCGTCGAGCAGCAGGACGTCGACGCGCGTCAGCAGGATCGCCGCCAGCGCGAGCCGCGCCGCCTGGCCGCCCGACAGCGTGGCCGTCGGCTGCGACAGCACCGCCTCGTCGAGGCCGAGGTCATGCGCGACCTGCTCGCAGCGCGCGTCGAAGTCCGGCGCGCCGACGCCCATCCACCGCTCGAGCGCGTGGTCGTAGCGCGCCGCGGCCGCGTCGTCGCCGGCCGCGAGTGCAGCGGTGGCCGCCTCGAACTCGACGGTGGCCTCCGCCACGCCGGTGCGCCGGGACAGCAGCTCGCGACCGGTCTCGTCGGTGCGGCGGGACGGCTCCTGCGCGAGCAGCGCGACGGTCGCGTCGGGCGGGGTGACGGTCACCGATCCGGCGTCCGGCGGCAGCCGGCCGGCGAGCACCGCGAGGAGCGTCGACTTGCCGACGCCGTTCGGGCCGACGACACCGAGGCGCGCGCCCGCCCCGACGGTGACATCGACACCGCCGAGGACGGTCGCACCGCTGCGGTCGAGGACCAGACCGCGCGCGAGGACGGAGACGAGGGTGGACGGAGCAGCCAAGGCGAACCTTTCAGCGGAAGCGCCGGCGGACGCCGGCGACGAGGTCAGGGCCTGGGCTCAGCGCACGGGTGCCACCGTAGTGAGATCCGAAGGCGATACCGGTCGGATTCCGACCGTTAGTGCCTTCGCTCAGGGTTGGACGCCGTCGGGCTGGGCGTACCAGAGCTCGTCGGGGCGTGCGCCCGGGCCGTACCAGAAGATGTCGACGACGCCGTCGTCGTCGAAGTCGCCGGTGACCGGACGGATGCCAGCCCCGATGTCGTGGCTCTCGCTCAGCTTGAACCGCTGGCCGCGACCGCCCTCGACGAGGAGGCCGTCCTCCCGGGTACCGGTCGACGTGCTGTGCACGAACGCGAACCCGCGCGCGTCGGCGCCGTACGCGACGCCGGTGGTCGGGAACGGATCGACCGGCTCGGAGGTGAACGAGGAGCCTTCGCCGGCGAGGTAGCGGTCCGGCGCAGGGCCCGGGCCGAAGAGGAACACGCCGTCGCGGTCGGCACCGACCACGGTCACCGGCTGGTACACGCCGTTGATCGAGAGGTCGTGCTCGGAGAAGCCGTGGTCGTCGCCGCTCAGCCAGAGCGAGTCGGGCGTCGTTCCCGGGCCGTAGAGGAGGAGGTCGTCGAGGCCGTCGCCGTTCCAGTCGCCGGGGACGACGGTCTGGTCGGTGCGGATCTCGACCTGCTCGGAGGAGTGGCCGCCGAGGCCGTCGCCGTCGAAGCGGGTGAGGACGTCGTGGCCCTTCGACGCGCGCTGCCACACGATGCGGTCCTTGGAGCCGGCGTCGCGGTAGTCCCGCAGCACCTCGGGCCGGTAGCTGCCGCTGACCGACAGCGACCCGGCGCTCCGGAACACGTCTTCCGACGGCACCGACTCCCACAGCGGGTCGGCCCCGCTCCCCGGCCGGTACCAGAGGATGTCGTCGTACTCGTCGCCCGCGAAGTCGCCGACGATCGGTTCGTAGGTGCCGTCCACGGTGAAGCGGACGCGCGTGAACGAGTCGGATCCGCGTGCGCCGGCCCGGGCGATCCACAGCACGTCGACCGGCGCGCCTGGTGCGTACCAGAAGATGTCGTCGGCCTGGTCGCCGGCGAAGTCGCCGACCAGAGGCGTGTACACCCCGTTCACCGAGGCGTCGTCGTACTGCCAGCGGGCGTCGTCGGCGCTCTCGGCGGATCCGGCGCCCACCGCAAGCCCGGCCAGGCAGACCACGACCAGCAGTCGGATCGTCCGGGCGGGCCGCATGGCTTCCGATCGGCCGGGAGGTGCGAGGCTGAAGGTCCGATGGATCGCGCCACCGTCCGCAGCCGGGTCGACGACGTGTGGGAGCGCGAGATCGTGCCGGCGCTCGTCGACTACATCCGCATCCCGAACGTCTCACCCGCCTACGACGCGGGCTGGGCCGCGGCCGGGCACATGGACGCCGCGGTCGAGCTCGCCCGCGCGTGGTGCGCGGCCCGGCCGATCGAGGGGCTGACCGTCGACCTGACCACCCTGGAGGGCCGCACCCCCCTGCTCCTGTGCGAGGTCCCGGCGACGCCCGGCGCCCACCCGGACGACACCGTCGTCCTCTACGGCCACCTGGACAAGCAGCCACCGATGCACGGCTGGCGCGACGGCCTCGGGCCCTGGGAGCCGGTCATCGACGACGGCCGCCTCTACGGACGGGGCGGCGCCGACGACGGCTACGCCTGCTTCGCCGCCCTCACCGCGATCGAGGCGCTGCGCCTCGGCGCTGGCCGCCACGGGCGGTGCGTGCTGGTCGTCGAGTGCAGCGAGGAGTCCGGCAGCCCCGACCTCCCGGCCCACCTCGAGCAGCTCGGCGACCGCCTGGGCACCCCGTCGCTCGTCGTGTGCCTCGACTCGGGCTGCGCCGACTACCGGCGGCTCTGGACCACCACCTCCCTGCGGGGCAACCTCATCGGCACGCTCCGGGTGGACGTGCTGACCGAGGGCGTGCACTCGGGAACCGCCGGCGGGGTGGTCCCCTCGTCCTTCCGGGTGCTGCGCCGGCTCCTCGATCGCATCGAGGATCCCGACACCGGCCGGCTCCTGCTCCCCGAGCTCCAGGTCGACATCCCCGCGGAGCGCCGGCGAGGCATCGAGGCCGCGGCGGCCGACCTCGGGCCGGAGCTGGTGTTCCCGTATGCCGGTTCCACCCGATCGCCGCACGAGGACCCGGTGGACATGCTGCTGGCCAAGACCTGGGAGCCGTCGCTGTCGATCACCGGCATCGACGGTCTGCCGCCGACCTCCGAGGCCGGCAACGTGCTGCTCCCGTTCACCACCGCCACCCTCTCGCTGCGCCTCCCCCCGGGCGTCGACACCGACGTCGCGGGTCGTGCGCTGACCGACGCGCTCGAGGCCGATCCGCCCCACGGCGCGTCGGTCCGCTTCGAGGTGCAGGACGCCGCGCCGGGGTGGGACGCGCCGCCCACCGCGCCCTGGTTGGCCGGCGCGCTCGACGCCGCCTCCCGCGCGGAGTTCGGCGGCGAGGCGGCGGGCACGATGGGCGAAGGCGGCACCATCCCGTTCATGGAGATGCTCGGCCGTCGCTTCCCCGAGGCGCAGTTCATGATCAGCGGGGTGCTCGGACCGGGCAGCAACGCCCACGGTCCGAACGAGTCGCTCCACCTCGAGACCGGCCGGCGGGTCACCGCCTCGGTCGCCCACGTGCTGGACGCGCATGCCCATCGATCAACCACCTAGGCTCGCCGACGACCACCACGCGGACCTCGCGGCCGCGACCACCGCATGGACCGACCAGTGGTGGGACGACGAGGTCGGTCTGCTCTGGATGCCGGTCGACCCGGTCGACGGCGGCTACCCGCAGCCCGCGTTCCACATGCTCCCGCAGACCGCCTGGTACGCGGTCGGTCTGCTGCTGCGCGGCGACGACGACCGCGCCGTGCGGGCGCTGTCGACTGTGCTCGACCACCAGTACGACGAACCCGGCAACGTCTGGCACGGCACGTACACGCTCGTCCACGAGATCGCGCACCCCCAGCCCGGCGCGCGGATGTGGGACGACTACGACCCCAACTGGCGGCAGTTCATCAGCTGCACGCTCCTCCTCCTGCTGCGCAACCTCGGCGAGCGGCTGCCCGCGTCGCTGACCGATCGCATCGACACCGCGCTGCGCCTCGCGGTCGAGGGCGAGCACGCCGAAGCCGGCGGCCGGCGGATCACGACCAGCTACTCGAACATCTCGCTCATGCAGGCCTACGTCGAGGTCGAAGCGGGCCGTCGCCTCGACGAGCGCGAGTGGATCGCCGGCGGCGAGGACCGCGCCCGCCGGACCGTCGCCCGGTTCGACCGCCACGGCGCGTTCGACGAGTTCAACTCGCCGACCTACCACGGCATCGACCTGAAGGCCCTCGGGCTGTGGCGCGGCCACTCGGACTCCGACCTGCTGCACGACCTCGGCACGCGGGTCGAGGCGGAGCTGTGGTCCGAGGCCGCCCGCTGGTACCACGCCGGGCTGCGCCAGGTCGCGGGTCCCTACACGCGCGCCTACGGCATGGACCTCGGGCGCTACGTCGCCCAATGGGCGGTCTGGATCTGGGCGGCGGCCGGACGGGAGATCGCTCCGCTCCCCGACCTCGGCCGGCCGTTGGAGCACAGCTGGGACCTCTCGTTCGGTCCCGCCGCGGCGCTCATCGGGGCCGCCGTGCCCGACGACGCGCGGCGCGACCTGCTGGAGCTCACCGGCGAGCGCGTGGTCACCCGGCGCATCTCCGAACCCGACGACGGCGACCGCGTCGCGACCGCGTGGCTGGCCGACGACGTCGCGTTCGGCGCCGAGTCGAGCACGGTCGACCTCTCGTGGTGGGAGCAGTTCCACGCGGCGACGGCGCACTGGCGCCGCGCCGACGGGTCGATCGGCTGGCTGCGGGCGATCGTGCCCGGGCCGTCGGACGCGACGGTCGAGCCGGGCCGGATGGTGCTCCGCTGGCACCACGGCGCCGACCCCGCGCCCGATGCGGTCGCGCGGTTCGAGCTCGAAGCGCCGCTGACCGACGCGGACCCGGTCACGCTCACCAGCGACGGCGCCCCGCTGCCCGCCGGGGTCGCGCCGATCGAGGCCCGGCCGGGGCCGGGCCCGGTCACCACCTTCGAGCTGCGCCGGGGCTGAGCGGGCGCGGACACATCGGCGCAGCGCATCGGTACGCTCCGCGCCCGGTGCAGCGCGACACCGCGACGTCGATCGCTCCGGCGGATCAGTCGACGGTCGCTCCGTGGTCCGTTGCCCTCCGCTACGGCCTCGTGGCCGCCGCCGTCGTCGCCGACATCGGGCTTCTCCGGGCGCCGTACGGCTCGGTCGCCGACCGCACCGCGCCGCTGGCGGTCCTCGGGTGCGTGACGGTCGTCGCGCTCGCGCTGCTCGAGCACCGGCGGCCGCACCTCCCCCGGCGGTTCGTGCTCGGCGTCGCCTGCGGACTGCTCGCGCTGGCCGTGCTGGTGCCGCCCCGCACGTCACGGGATCTGTGGAGCTACGCGATGTACGGCCGCATCGTCGCAATCCACGACGCCGACCCCTACACCACGCCCCCCGACGCCTTCCGCCACGATCCTGCGCTGCACCGCGTGTCGGTCATCTGGCGGGGCACCCCGAGCGTGTACGGACCGGCGTTCACGACCGGATCCGCGGTGATCGCCAAGGTGGTCGGGTCGAGCCCGCTCACCACCCGCCTCGCGTACCAGGCCTGGGCGGCCGGGTCGGTCCTCGCAATCCTGCTGGTGCTCCACAAGCGGCAGCTGCACGCGGCCGTCATCGCGCTGGGGCTGCACCCGATCGTGGTCGTCGACCTCGTGAACGGTGGGCACAACGACGCCCTGGTCGGGTTGCTGCTGGTCGCCGCGGTCCTGGCCGTCGAGCGACGCTGGCCGAAGACCGCCGGTGCCGCTGCGGCCGGCGCCGCGCTGGTCAAGATCGCCGCCGTCCTGCCCGCCGCCGCGCTCGTGCTCTGGCTGTGGCGACGCCAGGGATCGCACGCGGCGACCCGAGCGGGCGCGACATGTGCAGCCCTGCTCGCAGGCGGCTACCTCGTGGCCGGCGGCCCTTCAGCCCTGCACCCGGTGCTGGACGCCGCCGGCCAGCTCTCCAAGACCTCGTTCTGGCCCCGGCTCCACTCGTGGCCGCTCCCCGGCCACGAGGAGCTGTTCATGCTGGCGGTGCTCGTGGCGTTGCCGGCGATGATCGGCTCGCTGGCGCGCCTGCGGGCCCACCCGGCCGCCGCGGCCGCCGCCGCAACGGCGCCCTTCCTGCTGGCTGCGCCATACGTCCTGCCGTGGTACTTCGCGTGGGCGCTGCCGCTCGTGGCCCTGGCCGACGACGGCCTGCTCGCCATCGTCCTGCTGATCGACACGTCGCTCGTGGTGATCGCGTACACGGGGAAGCACCTGCGCCACCCCGACCTGCTCGACCGGCTGCTCCACCGTGAGGTCCTCGTGACCCAGGACTTCGAGCTCACCGCGCTCGCCGCCATCGTCGCCGCCGCGCTCGTCTCCTCCGTCGTGGTGCAGCTGCGCCAGCGCCGCATCATGCGGTCCTGAGCACCCGCGGCGTACCGTCGAGTCGCATGGCCGGCGAGTCCCACGGCAAGCGCGCGGTGGTCGCCGCGCTGGTTGCGAACCTGGCGATCGCGGTGGCGAAGTTCGCGGGCTTCGCGGTCACGAGCAGCTCGGCGATGCTGGCCGAGGGCGTGCACTCGGTCGCCGACACCGGCAACCAACTGCTCCTCCTGCTCGGCGGGCGCCGGGCCCGCAAGGCGGCCACCGAGGAGCACCCGTTCGGCTACGGGCGGGAGCGCTACTTCTGGGCCTTCGTCGTCGCGCTGGTCCTGTTCACCCTCGGTTCGATGTTCGCCGTGTACGAGGGCATCCACAAGCTCCGCCACCCCGAGCCGCTCGACAGCCCCGGCGTGGCGATCGCGATCCTCGGCTTCGCCATGGTGGCCGAGGGCCTCTCGTTCCGCACCGGCATGAAGGAGACGAAGCCGGTCAAGGGCGACGCGACCTACCGGCAGTTCATCCGCCACGCGAAGGTGCCGGAGCTGCCGATCGTCCTCCTCGAGGACCTCGGCGCGCTCATCGGCCTCGTCATCGCGCTCGCCTCGATCATCCTCACGCAGACGACCGGCAACGACCACTGGGACGCCTACGGCACGCTCACCATCGGGGGGTTGCTGGGCGTGATCGCGATCATCCTCGTCATCGAGATGAAGAGCCTGCTGATCGGCGAGTCGGCGAGCCGCAAGCAGCGCGAGGCGATCCAGGCCGCGATCGAGATCGAGCCGGGTGTGCTGCAGCTGATCCACATGCGCACCGAGCACCTCGGGCCCGACGAGCTGCTCGTGTGCGCCAAGGTCGAGTTCGATCACCGCTTCACGCTGCCGGAGGTGGCCGAGGCGGTCGACCGGGTCGAGCGCAACGTGCGGGAGAACGTCCCCGAGGCGCGCGTCATGTACCTCGAACCCGATGTCGCCCGGGACTTCCGGTCACAGCCGGTGCTGACCCCGCACGTCCCCACCCACGACGTGCCACCGGAGATCCGGGAGCGCATGGAGGCCGAGAAGCGGGCGGCTCGCCGCCCGTCTCTTCCCCCGACGAACTAGGGCTCGACCCCGGCGACCAGCGCGAAGGCGCAGCGCCAGCCGTTGGCCTCGATGCCGAGGCGCGAGAGGCGGGCGTCGGCATCGGCCTGGGCCGCCTCGGCCTCGGGGTCGCCGAGGGCACGCAGCGCCACCGCGTCAGCGATCCGCACGACCGCCTGGAAGAGCCGGTCGCCGGTGTCGTCCACCCGGTTGCGGGCCCGCTCGAGCCAGTGCGCCGAGCCGGCCGCGTCGCCCTGGCGGGCCAGACCCAGCGCGGCGGCGACCTCGGCGGTCGCCAGGTCCAGGTACGTGGCGGCGGGGTGGTTCGGCACCTGCCCGGCCAGGTCGACCGCGTCCTCGGCCCGACCGGTCGCGCCCGCGACCATCGCCTGTGCGCACAGCGAGAGCGGTCGCAGCTCGCTCCCGGCGCCGCCGAGCACGGCCATCGTCGACATCGCGGTCTCGGCGTCCTCCATCCGGCCCTGCTGCAGCGACGCGAGCGCGTACGCGACCACCCGCTCGCTGTCGCCGAGACCGGGGTCGCCCTCGTTCGACACGAGGTCGAGGACGCCGCTGGCGAAGGCCGCGTCGGGATCACCCAGCTGCACGAGGGCCGCGGCGAGTGCGGTGCGCGAGAGGAGCTCGGCCTGCGCGTCCGGTCGGGCGACGGCGGCCTCGATGGCGCCCTCGAACAGCCCGAGCCCCTCGTCGACCTGGCCGACCATCATCAGCGCGCGGGCGTGCGCGGCGACCGACTGGCTGCGCCCGTAGGAGTCACCGATCCGGCTGAAGATGGCGTCGGCCTCGGCCGCCGCGACGACCGCCTCCTCGGTGCGGCCGGCCCACAGGTGGAGCCCGGCCGAGAGCACGAGCATCATCGCGGTCGCCCACCGGTCGCCGCGGGCCCGGGCACTGACCAGGATCTCCTGGCCGAGCACCTCGGCGGCGTCGCGGTCGCCCTGCTGGAACTTCACGAACGCGAGCAGGCCCTGCGCCCAGGCGACGCCGACCATGTCGCCGGCCTCGCGGAACGTCGCCACCGCGGTGTCGAGCCGGCGTTCGGCCTCGTCGGCGCGGCCGTTCGTGAACGCGATCCAGGCCAGGTTCTGGAGGGCCCAGGCCTCGTCCGTCGTCGCGCCGACCTGCCGGAACGCCTCCAGCGCCTCGCCGACCGCCTGCTCGGCCGCGTGCAGGTGACCGCGGAACATCTCCGCCATGCCCTTCAGCCGCAGCGCCTCACCGCGACCGCGGTCGTCGCCGAGCCCGACGAAGATCGAGACCGCCTCGGCGAGCGTGGCGACCGCGGTGTCGGGCACGCCGGACTTCTGCGCGACGTCACCGGAGATGAGCAGCGCCCGCGCGCCGAGGCCCGATTCGCCCAACGCGTCGGCGTCGGCGCGCGCCTGCTCCGCGTCGCAGCGCGCCCCGTCGAGATCCCAGGCCTCGGCCCGCGCACCGGCCCGGCAGAGCAGCAGCTCGAGGCGGGGCACGCTCGGCTCGCTGCCCACCAGCGCGAGCGCCTGCGTGGCGAGCCGGTCGGCGACCGCCAGCAGCTCGCCACGACGGGCTCGGTCAGCGGCTTCGGACAGCCATCGGATCGCCTTGTCGAAGACGTCCTCGGGCACGCCCGACGGGCCACCGAGGTCACCGGCGAGCTCCGCGGCCACCCCGTAGTGGTGCGCGAGCTGGTCGACCGCGTCGTCGGACCACTCGCCGTCGTGGTGCTGCTCGATCCACTTCGCGATGCCGGCGTGGAGCTTCGCCCGGTCGCCCTTGGTGAGCGTGTTGTACGCGACCTCGCGCACGAGGTCGGACCGGAACGACCACTTGCCCCCGTCGAGCTGGAAGAGCTCCTTCGCGACGAGCTCGGCCATGGCGCTGTCGACGTCGATGCCGCGGATGAGGCTCTCGTTGATGCGCCGCAGATGGGCGACCGCGCCCCGCCGGCCGAGCACGGCTGCGTCGGTGAGCACGGTGCGCTCGTCGGGGTTCAGGCCGTCGAGCCGCGCCGCGACGAGGCCGCGCAGCGTGTCGGGCAGCGCGTGCAGCTCGGGGGACGGGGCCTCGCCGTCGAAGCCCTCGGCCGCCTCCCGCTCGCCGATCAGCGCGACGAGCTCCTCGAGGAAGAAGGGGTTGCCGCCGCTGCGGTCGAGCAGCGCGTCGCGCACCTCGGTGGGGAGCTCCCAGCCGACCAGCGACTCGAGCAGCTCCGACGCGGCCGGGGTCTCCAGCGGGTCGAGGTTGACGACGATCGCGTTGTGCCGCCCCGGCCGCGGGTTCCAGCGCTCCCGGATGCTCTGGCGGGCGGTCGCGACGAGCACCCAGGGCCGCCGGGCGAGGCGCTCGAACATCGTGTCGATGAGCTCGACGACGGCAGGGTCCGCCCAGTGCAGGTCCGACAGCTGGATGACCGACGGCTGGTTGCCCGACGACGCCTCGACGAACGACACGACCGCCTGCGCCGCTTCCTCGCGAGCGCTCGACTGGTCGCTGGTGCGCAGCATGCCCTCGTAGCCGAGGAGATGGAGCAGGCCGTTGGTGACCCGCACGACCTCGGCGTCCTCGTGGGGCCGGTGGTAGGCCTGCGCGACCCGGTCGAGCACCCGGCTGCGGGCCTCGTCGACGGTGGCGGTCGGCTCGACGAAGCAGGCCTGGCGGAGCGCCTCCGCAACCGGCCACCAGACGTTGGCCTCGCCGTAGGGCACGCACCGACCCTCGAGCGCGATGGCCTCGTGCTCGACGACCGCCCAGTCGGCCAGCTCCGCGGCGAGGCGGGTCTTGCCCAGGCCGGCGTCGCCGACGATCAGCACGAGCAGCGACCGCGAGTTGGTGATCGACGAGTCGATCGCGTTGCGCAGCAGCGCGAGCTCGGTGTCGCGCCCGACGAGCGGGACGGTCCGGCGTCGCGGCCGGTAGCCCGGCGGGAGCAGCGCCTCGACCGCCGACCACGCCTCCACCCGCTCCTCGCGGTTGCGTGCCGCGAGCATGCCGCGCGCCTCGTACGCGATGACGCCGTTGGTCGCTGCGTAGGTCGGCCCGCCGACGATGACCTCACCCGGCTTCGCCGACGTCTGCAACCGGCTCGCGGTGTTCACGACGTCGCCCATCGCGGTGATCGCGCCGCCGGCCCGCAGCGCGCCGACGAGCACCTCGCCCGTGTTCACCCCGATCCGCAGCTGCGGTGCGGTGCCGATGGCAATCGGCTCCGCCGATCGCGTGCGCCTGCTCGCTGGCGCTCCCGACGGCGCGATCTCCTCAGCCGCCAACGCTGCCATCGTCTGCTGCATGCGCAGCGCGGCTCGCACCGCGCGCTCGGCGTCGTCCTCGTGCGCGATCGGTGCGCCGAACAGCGCGACGATCGCGTCGCCCACGATCTTGTCGACGCGACCACCGAACTCGGCGATGTCCTCGACCAGGCGCTCGAACCAGCTGTCGACCAGGTTCTTGACCTTCTCCGGATCGAGCGGTTCGGCGAGAGCCGTGTAGCCGACGATGTCCGCGAAGAGGACCGTCACCACGCGGCGTTCGTCACCGACGACGGCGAGCTGGGTGCCACATGTCGAGCAGAAGCGCGCGGCAGCGTCGTTGACCGCACCGCACGCCGGACAGGTCACTTCCGAAGCATACGGAGTGGCGCTGGGTGACCCCCCACTCCATCGCACGAAACCGGTTGACCGGGGATCCCTGGTAGCTAGGGTCGGGCCGGCCCTTCCATCCCCTCTCCTCGGGAGCCCACCGATGAGTGCCTTGCCTGCCGCCGCGCCCCCGGTGGCCCGAGCCGTGGACGCCGTGAAGTACTACGGCTTCGGAGACACGGCGGTGGCGGCGCTGGCCGGGGTGAGCGCCGAGTTCGCGGCCGGGCAGTTCACCGCGATCATGGGACCGTCGGGGTCCGGCAAGTCGACGCTCATGCACTGCATGGCCGGGCTCGACACCCTCAGCTCGGGCCAGGTGTTCGTCGGCGACGTCGACCTGCGCACCCTCGACGACAAGGCGCTCACGCGGCTGCGCCGCGACCGGCTCGGCTTCATCTTCCAGGCCTACAACCTGATCCCGACGCTGACCGCGCTCGAGAACATCACGCTCCCGTCGTCACTCGCCGGGCGCGAGCCGGACAAGCAGTGGCTCGACCACGTCATCACGACCGTCGGGCTGGGCGACCGCCTGGAGCACCGGCCGAGCGAGCTGTCCGGCGGCCAGCAGCAGCGCGTCGCGGTCGCCCGGGCGCTCGTGCAGCGGCCCGAGATCATCTTCGCCGACGAGCCGACCGGGAACCTCGACTCGCGGGCGAGCGGTGAGATCCTCGGCTTCATGCAGACCGCGGTGAAGGAGCTCGGCCAGACCGTGGTCATGGTGACCCACGAGCCCTCTGCTGCGGGCTACGCCGATCGTGTCCTCTTCCTGGCCGATGGCCGCATCGTCGACGAGATGCACCAACCGACGGCCGAAGCGGTGCTCGATCGGATGAAGCGCTTCGGCGACTGATGGTCAAGGTCGCCCTCAAGAACGTCCTCGGCCACAAGGTCAGGGTCCTCCTGACCGCGCTGGCGGTCGTCGCCGGCGTCGCCTTCATGGCCGGCACCTTCGTCCTGACCGACACCATCAAGAAGGGGTTCGACAACCTCTTCCAGGACGCCAACCAGGGCGTCGACGCGGTCGTGCGGCAGAAGGCCGCGTTCGACCTCGGCAACGGCGCGTCGTTCACGGGCGGCCAGCGCGACGAGGTGCCCCTCTCCCTGCTGCCGAAGATCGAGGCGGTCGACGGGGTCAAGTCCGCCGACGCCGGCATCCAGGGCTTCGCCTTCATCATCAACGCCAAGGGCAAGCCGCTGACCAGCCCGGGCGGCGCCCCGCAGTTCGGCAGCAACTGGCCCTCGTCGGCGGACATGAACCCCTACGAGCTGGTCGACGGCAGACCGCCGGCCGGTCCGCGCGAGGCGGTGATCGACAAGGGCTCGGCCGACAAGGGCCACTTCGCGGTGGGCGACACCTTCCGGGTCCAGACCCAGCTCGGCACGCAGTCCCTGCGGGTCTCGGGCATCGCGACGTTCTCGGGCAGCAACAACCAGCTCGGTGCGTCCTACGTCCTCATGGACCTGGAGGCGGCGGCCAAGTCGTTCGGTCAGGAGGGCAAGGCGGCGCAGCTGCAGGCCCACGCGGAACCCGGCGTCTCGCAGGAGCAGCTGGTCCGCAACATCAGCGCGGTGCTGCCGAAGAACGTCGAGGCCATCACCGGCAGCTCGTCGACCCAGGAGGCGCAGGACGACCTCGAGCAGGGCATCAGCCAGTTCAACGTCATCCTCGGGGTCTTCGCGCTCGTGTCGCTCGTCGCCGGCGCGTTCCTCATCTACAACATCTTCGGGATCGTCGTCGCGCAGCGCACCCGTGAGCTGGCGATGCTCCGCGCGCTCGGCGCCAGCCGCGGCCAGATCCGCTGGGCGGTGCTGATCGAGGCGATCGTCACCGGCCTCGTCGCGTCGGTCGCCGGCCTCTTCGCAGGGATCGGCCTCGCGCTGCTGCTCGTCGCCGCGCTCGCCGCGATCGGCCTCGACCTTCCGTCGATCGTCCCGGTCGTCGCGGCGCGGACGGTGATCGTGTCCATCGTCGTCGGCCTCGTGGTGACCGTCGTGTCCGCGTTCTTCCCCGCCTGGCGCGCGTCGCGCGTCGCGCCGATGGCGGCCATACGCGACGTCGCGTTCGAGACCGGCGGGAAGTCGAAGGTCCGCTGGATCATCGGCGGCGCGTTCCTCCTGCTCGGCGCGCTCTCGCTGATCGGCGGCGCGTCGGCGAACAAGGGTCCCCAGGTCCTGCTCGGCGTGGTGGGCCTGTTCATCGGGGTCGTCATCGTCGGACCTCGCATCGCCGCGCCCATCACCCGCGCGATCGGCGCGTGGATCCCGAAGGTGCGCGGGCTCACCGGGAAGATGGCCCGCGAGAACGCGATGCGGAACCCGAAGCGGACCTCGGCCACGTCCGCCGCCATCGTGCTCACGCTGATGCTGATCTCGGTGATCACGATCTTCTTCTTCTCGTTCACCGCGTCGATCAACGCGGCCGTTGTGAAGGGCCTGAAGGCGGACCTCGAGGTCGACTCGCAGTCCTTCGGCTTCGGCGGGCTCAGCCCGACCCTGGCGCAGAAGCTCGACGCGCTGCCGCAGGTCGCCGACGTCGCCAGCGTCCGCCAGGGCTTCGCGCTGACCCCCGGCAGCACCGAGGGCACGACGGTCTGGGGCACGAACGGACCGGAGTTCGGCAAGCTGCTCGACGTCGGCGTGAACAAGGGGTCGATGGCCGACCTCACCGGCAACGACACCGTGGCGCTCAGCGTCGACGAGTCGAAGACCCAGCACAAGCCGGTCGGATCGTCGGTCACGCTCCGCTTCCCCAACGGCCGGTCGAAGCCGTTCCGGGTCGTCGCGACCTACACCGACGACGGGCTCATCGGCCAGGGCTCGTCGGCGGACTACCTCCTGAGCCTCGGCGCGTTCGAGGCCAACCAGCCGAAGCAGCAGCAGACCGACCAGCGGGTGATGCTGAAGGCGGCCGAGGGCGTGAACCTCGACCAGCTCCGCCCGGCGGTCGAGCGGGTCGCCGACACCTATCCGACGGCCAAGGTCCAAGACGTCGACCAGATCCAGAAGGCGCAGACGAAGTTCTTCACCCAGATCCTCTCGTTCGTCCTCGTGCTGCTCGCCCTGTCGGTGCTGATCGGCTTCCTCGGGATCGCGATCACGCTGGCGCTGTCGGTGCTCGAGCGGACGCGCGAGCTCGGCTTGCTGCGGGCGGTCGGCATGAACCGGAGCCAGGTCCGCTCCATGGTCCGCTGGGAGGCCGTCCTCATCGCCATGCTCGGAACGTTCCTCGGGATCGCGCTCGGGATCATCGGTGGTAGCGCGCTCTCGCTGACGTTGCGGCAGGACATCGACACGGCCCGCATCGACCTGCCGATCGTGTGGCTCGTCATGTTCTGCGTCGTGTCCGCGGTCTTCGGCGTGATCGCCGCGATCTTCCCCGCGTGGCGGGCGTCGCGCCTCGACGTCCTCGACGCGGTCACGACCGAGTAGCTCACGTGCCGGCCGGTTACAGCGGAACGCCGCTGGCCAGGAAGCTCGGCATCAAGGAGGGCTCGTCGCTGGTCCTGCTCGGCGCGCCGGACGGCTTCGGCGACGTGCTCGACGAGACGCTGCCGCCCGATGTCACCGTCCGGACGCGCGCCTCGGGCACCGCGGACGTCGTCATGAGCTTCCACACGAAGCGGGCCGACCTCGCCAAGCGGCTGCCCACGCTGTCGAAGGTGATGGACGTGGACGGCGGCATCTGGATCGCGTGGCCGAAGAAGGCGAGCGGCGTCGCCACCGACATCACCGAGGACACCATCCGGGAGGTCACTCTTCCCACCGGCCTCGTCGACGTCAAGGTGTGCGCGGTCGACGAGACGTGGTCCGGGCTCCGCCTCTGCTGGCGCAAGGACCTCCGCGCCGCGAAGCGCGCCGGCCGGTAGCCAGGACTCGCCGCTAGCCGACCAGCAGGTCCTCGTCACTGCGGCCGGTCGAGTCGGTGCCGACCTCCGAGATCTGCTCGAGGATGAGCCGGGGCCCGCGGTCCCAGGTCAGGTAGTTCCACGACCAGTTCATGAGCACCGAGACGCGGTTGCGGAACCCGACCAGGTACAGCAGGTGGAGCCCGAGCCAGGACAGCCAGCCGAGCGTGCCGTCGAGGTGGATGTTGCCGGGCAGCTCGGCGACCGCAGAGCGCCGGCCGATCGTCGCCATGAGGCCCTTGTCGAAGTAGTGGAAGTCCCGGG